>CAIJIA010000100.1 GCA_903820655.1 uncultured Chloroflexota bacterium | reverse complement strand
CTCGCCACCCGCCTCCAGGCGGCGGTGCAGGCGCGCGGCCAGCGCTGGACCGAGCAGCGACAGCTGATCGCCGACGTGCTCGCCGCCTCCGATGGTCACGCCACTGGTGCCGAACTGGTGGAGCGCGTGCGGGTGGCAGATCCTTCGGCAACCCCGTCGACGGTCTACCGCACGCTCGATCTGCTCGAAGAGTTGGGATTCGCGACGCATCACCACGGCGTCGACGGCCGCGAGACCTACCACTTAGAGGAGGTGGTCGCCCATGGGCACGTGCACTGCCAGGGGTGCGGCGCCGAGGTGGAACTTGATGCCGAAGCTGCGAAGCCGATCCTCGCTGCAATTGAGCGGGCCACCGGCTATGCCGCTGACCTCGACCACCTGTCGCTCCAGGGGCGCTGCCCCTCGTGCCGCGCCGCCGCAGCGCGGTAGACTCAGCGCGATGGCGCACCGCATGTGCGCCGCACAAGTAAGGATGGACCCATGGCTGAGAAGTTGAAGATCACGTACGCCACGCTGAATGACTCCAACGAGGAGATTCATATTGGGTATGAGGCCGGTCTCGCGCAGGCTCGTGCACTCATGGGCGGCGCACACGGCAACTTCATCAATGGCACCTGGTCCACCGCGGGCGACACCTTTGTGAAGAAGTCTCCAATCGACGGCAGCGTCGTCGGCACCTTTAGTAAAGGTGATCGCTCCACGGCGAAAGCCGCAATCGCCGCAGCGAAGGCGGCGTACCCGGCTTGGTCGAAGCGGCCGTGGCAGGAGCGCGTTGCGCTCATTCGCGCGGCGGCTGAGCTGATCAGCGAGCGACAGTTCCTCTACTCCGCACTCCTCTCCATTGAGGTTGGCAAGAATCGCCTCGAGGCGCTCGGTGACGTCGAAGAGACCGCCGACTTCTTCCGAATCTACGCGAGTGAGGTAGAGCGCAATAAGGGGTACGTCCACACCATGGGGAACCTTGGTGATGCAAAGGTCGAAACGACCACCGTTCTGAAGCCGTACGGCGTGTGGGCCGTGATTAGCCCATTCAACTTCCCATTCGCTCTGATGGGCGGACCAGTTGGCGCCGCACTTGTTGCGGGTAACTCGGTCGTACTGAAGCCGTCGTCCGATGCACCACTCTCGGCGGTGTTGCTGTCGCAAGCCATTAGCGACGCAGGTATTCCTGCGGGCGTCTTCAACATGGTGATGGGGCCAGGCGAGAGTGTTGGCGCCGAACTACAGGAGAATCACGACGTCTCGGGCATTACCTTCACCGGCTCCGCAGAGATCGGCATGCAGGTCTATCGATCATTCGCCAAGGATTATCCGAAGCCAGTGATTGTTGAGATGGGCGGAAAGAACCCAACGATCGTCTCGAAGAAGGCCGACCTTGAGAAGGCGGCCGAAGGGGTGCTTCGTTCGGCGTTCGGTCTCGGCGGGCAGAAGTGCTCGGCAAATAGCCGCGTCTATATCGAAGCATCGGTGCATGACGAATTTGTACAGCACCTCGTGGAGAAGACGAAGGCGCTGAAGGTCGGCGACCCAACGGTGCGCGGCATCTTCCTTGGGCCGATCATCAACCAGCGCTCCGTCGACACCTTCTTGCAGGCCTGCGAAGAGGCGAAGCGCGACGGCACCATCGCCGTTGGCGGCGGTCGACTGACGGATGGCGATCTCGCCACGGGCTTCTACGTCGCCCCAACGGTGGTGACCGGTCTCCCGGCAACGCATCGCCTCTTCAAGGACGAGCTCTTCACGCCATTCGTGGTGGTGGCGAAGGTCTCCTCGTTTGCAGAGGGGATCGCCCTCGCCAACGAGAGCGAGTACGCCCTCACCGCCGGTTGCTATACGGAGGATGAGGCCGAGATCAAGACCTTCCTCGACACCATTGATGGCGGCGTGATCTACGTGAACCGCCGTGTTGGTGCCACGACCGGTGCGTGGCCAATGGTCCAGCCGTTCGGCGGGTGGAAGAAGTCGGGCACCACGGGCAAGTCGGGCGGCGGCCTCTACTACGTGCCGCAGTATCTACGCGAGCAGAGCCAGACAATCGTCCGCTAAACGGGGGATTCCCTCGTATACACTCCGCATAGAACGCATCCATAGGAGGGGCACCATGACGATCGCCGAGAAGCCTGCAGCCTGGCCAGCCACGCTGCCGCACCTTGTCACCAAGGTGCCTGGGCCAAAGGCGCTCGCACAGGTTGCCGCCGACCAAGCGGTCGTCTCCGGAAGCCTTCCACGCGCATATCCGTTTGCCCCTGTGCGTGGGTTCGGCATGGGCGTTGAGGATCAAGACGGCAACGTCTTCCTTGACTTCTGCGCCGGCATCGCCGTGAACTCCACAGGCCACTGTCACCCGCGCGTGGTCGACGCGATCGTGCAGCAGGCGCAGCGCCTCTTGCACTACAGCGCCTCCGACTTCTACGAGCAGCGCTACCAGGAGCTCGCATCGGCGCTCGCCGCATCCGCGCCTTGGAAAGGCCCATCGAAGGTCCTTCTCCAGAATTCCGGGACCGAGGCCGTAGAAGCCTCCATTAAGTTGGCGCGCTACATGAGCGGCCGCCAGTGGATCGTCGGCTTCGTCGGCGGCTTCCACGGACGAACCCTCGG
>CAIJIA010000099.1 GCA_903820655.1 uncultured Chloroflexota bacterium | reverse complement strand
CTGAGGATGTTGATTGAGGCCGGCAGCGCAACGCCAGGGAGGCGTCGTGCATTGACGCGTGCGCTCCGCAGGAGCGCCGCCTCGTCAGGGGTGCGTGCGAGCAACTCAATGATGGGGGCGGGGCGACCTTCACCCTGCTCTTGGCTCCAGAGGAGCGCAAGGGCGGTCCCCCATGCACCGGCACCGAGAATGCGGATGGTGCTCATGCGTGTGCGGCTGGCTTTGCCTTTGCCGGTGCCCGTTTCGTTGGCTTCGAGGAGCGTCCGCGCTCTCGCCCCGCTTCGGCTTCCCGCTCTCGTACGACGATACGGATCGGCGTGCCCATCAGGGGGTACTTCTCGCGGATCTGATTCTCAAGGAAGCGCTGCCAGGTGAAGTGCACCTGAGCGGCATTTCGTGCGAAGACCACGAAGGTTGGGGGTGGCGTTGAGGCCTGGGCGGCGTAGAGGATCTTCGGTCGCTTGCTGCCGCTGTGGGCCGGCTCCTGGCGGGCCACCGCTTCGGCGATCAGTCGGTTCAGCACGCCGGTCGGAATGCGCAGATTCCGCGCGTCGGCGGCGGCGACCGCAGCGTCGAGCACCTTCGTCGCGCGCAGCCCAGTCACTGCGGAGATCGAGACGAGCGGCGCAAAATCAAGGAATGGGGCCTGGCGGCGGAGTTTCCCTTCGATCTCGTCGAAGGTGAAGCCGTCCTTCTCGATGAGATCCCACTTATTCAAGACCAGCACAAGGCCTTTCCCTGCGTCAATCACGGAGCCAGCGATATGTAGATCCTGCGCCTGCAGGCCGGTCGATGCATCGATGAGGAGCAGTGCGACGTCGGCGCGATCCAGCGCGCGGACAGAGCGCACGGTTGCCCACTTGTCTGCCGAAGGGCCCGAGGCCACCTTGCCCCGCTTTCGAATGCCCGCGGTGTCGACCAGGGTGATCTGACGCCCTGCGTGTAGCAGCGTCTCATCGATAGCATCGCGCGTTGTGCCGGCTACTGCGCTCACCACGGTGCGCTCGCTTCCGATCAGCTTGTTGAGGAGACTCGACTTGCCGACATTCGGCCGCCCAACGATCGCGACGGTTACCTCGCCCTCGATGTAGGCGCTACCCGCATCCTCTGGGAGCGCTTCGAGTCGCTCAACAATGACGTCAAGCAGGTCGCCCGATCCGATCCCGTGCTGTGCGCTCACCGTATGCAGGCGATCAAACCCGAGGATCGAGAACTCCTGGGCGGCGCGATCGCGTTCAATGTTGTCGGCTTTATTCGCCACAAGGATGATCGGCTTGCCGCTGCGGCGCAGCAGCTGCGCCACCTCGGCGTCTCCAGGATTCGGGCCAGTTGCCGCATCTACAAGGAGCAGGATCAGGTCGGCAGCGTCTACCGCGATGCGCGCCTGGTCTTGCACCCCAATCTCGATCGGATCACCGACGGCGGGCTGCATGCCTCCTGTATCCACCACACGAAAGCGCATCCCATTCCATTCGACAATACCGATGAGCCGATCGCGGGTCGTACCGGCGCGATCTTCAACAACAGCGCGCCGCTCACCGACGAAGCGATTGAAGAGGGTGCTCTTCCCTACGTTTGGACGACCGACCAGCGCAACGAGCGGCAGGCGACGCGGTAACGCCTCGACTTCGACCTCTACCTCGAGCTCTTCGTCGCTCATGCTGGTGCGCCGCCGGTGATTGAGGTGGTGCGATATTGCGGCGTGGCGGCGGCCTCTAAGGCGGCTCGTGCAATAGCGGCAGCATCTGCGCGGACACGGTCGGTCCCTCCAAGTTCGGCGATTTGGAGCGCGACACGTTCAAGATCTTCGATGGGGGTACTCGTTCCGCCAGTGATGCCGACGGTATGCACGTTTGCGAAGAGTGACGGGTCGGTCAGCCCCTGCGCTGATTCGATCTGCACCGCTCGTGTGCCGCTAATCTCGCACAGGCGTGTGAGTTCCTTCGTGTTCGCGCTCCGCGTGCCGCCAACGACGATCATTAGCTGCACCTCACGGGCGATTGCAATCGTGTCCTCTTGGCGTCGAATGGTGACGGGGCACACCGTATTGACCACCTTCAGCTCGTGGCAACGCGACACAAGGAAGGCCGCCAAGCGTTCAAACTTCCATGGGGGCTGGGTCGATTGTGTGATCAGGGCCATACGCTTGCGACGCGGAATCGTTGCCCAATCCTCTTCTTCGTCAACAAGGATGGCGTTTGGGGCGAACCCCAGCAGGCCGACGACCTCCGGGTGATTTGGTGTGCCGAGGAGAACGATCTCGTACCCCTCTTCCACGAGTCGAGCAAGTTCGCGATGCTCTTGCGTGACCCAGGTGCAGGTGCCGTCAATCACCTCGAGGCCGCGCTCTGCTGCACGCCCGAGCACCTCGGGGGTCACGCCATGGGCGCGAATGACGACGGCGGTGCCCGAAGCGACCTCATCGAGGTGGTCAACGTTCTCAATTCCACGGGCACGGAGGTCGGCGATTAGCCCCTCGTTGTGAACGACATGCCCCAAGGTATGGGTCTCTTTCCCAGCGGCGCGCGCGATCTTGGCCTTATCAATGGCCTCACGCACGCCATAGCAGACGCCGGTGCGCTTCGCGATGATGATGTTCTCGACACTTCCCATGCGGGCATTATCGCCCACCCCGCCCCTAGGGCCGATTCGCCTCCGGGAGGAGGGCTGCAACGGCGCCGTGGATGGCGTCGCTCACCGCGGAAAGCTCGGGTCGGGACCCCTCAGCACGTGGAATCACCACCGGCTCCCCAATCGTCAGCGTGACGCGAGGGACACGGCGTGGGATGAGAGAGCCCTTCCGCCAGAGGCCGTCCGTACCCGTGACCGCGACTGGCAGGACTGGGACGCCGCTTCGCAGCGCGAGGAGGGCGGCCCCGTCGCGAAAGCGGCGCAGGATGCCGTCAGGCGAGCGTGTCCCCTCTGGATAGATCCCAAGGATGCGCCCCTCGCTGAGGATGCGCTCGGCCAACCGGAATGCCTCAAGATCGGCGGCACCGCGCCGCACCCCAAAGACACCGTTCACCCGCAGGAACCAGCCGACCAGCGGCCAGCGCATCGCCTCCGCCTTCCCCATCCAGGTCATCGGCCGACCAGTCGCATGGGTGAGCCAGCAGGCAAGTAAGACGGGATCAACCCAGGAGATGTGATTTGAGGCGAGCAGCACCGCCCCCGTTTTGGGGATTCGCTCGAGGCCGTTCACCACGATCTCGCCCGCCAGGCGTTGCATCGCCCAACGGCCAAATCGCTCCGAGAGACGCATGCCGAGTGGGATGCGCTCCGTCGTCATCGCGCGACCTTACGTGCCTCAGCCACAACCTGCTCCACTACGTCAGCGAGCGCCATCTCATCAGTGTGAATGATTGTGGCATCAGCTGCCGCAACAAGTGGCGCGACGGGGCGAGCGCGATCCTCAGCATCGCGCGCAATCAGGCTGGTGAGGATTGATTGGTGCTCTGACGAGCCGACAGAAAAACCACGCTGAAGGGCGCGCCGAGCTGATCGTGCCTCCGCCGTTGCATCGAGGTAGATCTTGCACTCGGCGTCAGGGAGCACCACTGTGCCAATGTCGCGACCTACAAGAACGGATCCACCACGCGCCGCTACGTTACGCTGCACCGCACGAAGGGCATCACGAACGCTCGGGATTGATGCGACCGCAGGAACGTAAAGTTCAACATCGGCGGCTTCCAGTTGCGTATCCGCAAGAGAGACTTCACCAACAACCATGGTCAAACTCAACCCGCTCCCCTGCGCGTCAGTCGTGCGGGCCAGTTCTGTGAGGTCGCTCCGCACCTGTTCGTAGGCCGCACCAGCCACCTCCGCCGCCGTAACGGGAGCGGTAAACCAGCCGAGATCAATTGCACGCCGGGTAATTGCTCGATAGAGCAGGCCAGTGTCCAGAAATCCAAAGTGAAGCTCTTCCGCTACGCGTCGGCCGACACTGCTCTTGCCACTCGAAGCTGGGCCGTCAATGGCGATGCGCATTATTTGCTCGTTGGTGCGACCGGTCGCGGCTTGCTCTTCGGCGCCGCCATGAGTGCGCGCGTAAGCTCTTGTCGTTCGGATTCGGTGATGGGACGTAGTTCGCCAGACGCAAGCCCGCCGAGGCGGACTGGGCCATAGCCAACGCGAATCAGGCGCAGGACCGGATGGCTGATTGCTCCGTAGAGACGGCGCACCTCGTGATGTCGCCCCTCCCCAATCGAGATAAAGCTCCACTGCCCCGGATCCATGTCGCCACCGCGCACATCTTCTGGAAGATCGTCATCACGGTGAACACCGCGTGCCTCGATCGCATGTGCCCAACCATCGGTGAGTCGGATCCCTGCTCGCAACCGTTGAAACTCGGCCTCCGCGACCATCGCCTTCGTTGCCGCAGCATAGGCGCGGCGCAGACCGGCACGGGGGTGCGCCAAGGGCGAGACGACGCGACGCTCCTCCGTGAGGAGCAACAGCCCTTCGCTTTCGCGATCAAGCCGTCCGATGGAAAGCATGCGTGCTGCGCGCTCAGCGCCGAGCACGGGCGTTAGCGCTTGTGGCAGGGTGACGGTGGCGTAAGGATCAGCGTGCGTGGTGGTGACGCCGACCGGTTTGTACCAGGCGAACACCTCAGCGCCGCCCAGCTCATCGCCAGTCTCCACAGAGGGGCGCGGCTTCGCTGCGAGTGCTTTGCCATCCAGTTCGAGAGGGGCTAACGCATCGAGACGCTCCCCAAGTGCCACGGCGCGCCCCGCCGTAGTGACGCGATGTCCTGCGATGGCCGTGTCGGCACCACGACGAGAGAGGCCAGAGCGTTCGGCAACGAGGACGTTGACCCGAATCAGATCAGTCAGTTGCGGCGTCCTCTTGCGCAGGCGTGCTCGGCGCATCGGAATCTGCATCGGCTACCTCGTCAGTTGCGGCTGCCGAGTCAGACGCCTCGCTGCGCAAGTCCATGTGGCGCAGTGCCTCAGCATCACCCTCGAGCGCCGGAAGATCGGCCAGCGAGCCGAGGCCGAATCGGCGAAGGAACTCAAGCGTCGTTGCGTAGCGAATCGGCCGCCCGGCAGTCTCCAAGCGTCCGGCTTCTTCAATGAGTCCACGCTCAAGGAGCACGCGAAGGGCGTAGTCAGCATCAACGCCGCGAATCTCTTCGATGCCACCCTTGGTTACCGGTTGGCGATAGGCGATCACGGCGAGTGTCTCGAGTGGGGCCGCCGTAAGGTCAGAGCCACCTGTTCCGACCCAGGCGAGGACTGCGCGCGCCTGCTCTGCACCGCTGGCCAGCTGTAGCTCGTCGCCATGCGTGATCAGGGTGATACCGCGCTGTGCAAGATTTTCGGTGAGCGCCGTTACGATGCGATCAAGGTCGCTCTTTGACGCCTCAAGCAGCTTCGCGGCCTCTCGCCGGGTAATCGGACGGTCAACGACAAAGAGGAGAGCCTCAAGGTCTTCGACCGTGGCTACCCACGGCGCTGCGGCAACGCTCTGTCCCTCTTCGCTCATTCGCTCACCCCCTGCAGAATTGTGATTGGTCCCCACAGCGCATCTTGACGCACCTCAACCTCTCGGCGCTTGGAGAGCTCCAAGAGCGCTAAGAATGTCACGGCGATGAACGATCGGTCTTGGCGATCGCCGAGCAGAGTCTCAAGGTCAACCCCCACCACCCCGTTCAGGCGGACTGCCTCACGGATGGCTGCGAGTCGGTCGCTAATGGAGACCTTCATGCCGACAGGGGCGGCAGAGAGAGCGGCGAGCGGCTTGCGGCGCAGGGCGATGCGCACCATGGCGCGCAGGAGGCGCTTCGGATCTGATTTCACTGGCACGATCGGCTCGACTGGGGCAGCCTTCGGGCCAGGGAGTTGGCGCGTTGGGGGTTCTCGATACCAGAGCGGCTGCATCAGGCGATCGCCCAGGACTCGCGCGGCGTCACGGAAGACCCGGTAGCGCAACAGCCGGATGCGCAGCGTATCGGCCTCATCCTCGACGTCAAGATCATTGACGAGGCCTGGCGCAGCCGCAATCGGACGCGGCAGGAGCGCACGGCTCTTCAGCACAATGAGTTGCGCCGCTACGGAAACGAACGACGAGAGTGTCTCTAGGCGATCGTCGGGAATCTCGGCGAAGTAGCGCAGGAACTCATCGGCAAACCCTGCGAGTGGCACCCGGCGCACATCCAACTCATCACGCTCAATGAGGGCCAGCAGCAATCCATATGGTCCGCTGAACTCCCCCAGCGCCACGTAGGAGCGCGTTCGGCCGAAGAGCCCGCCCTGCTCTCTGCGAAAGATGACGCCCTCAATGTCGGGGACCGATGGATCAGGGAGCTCAAAGCCCTCTGCGATGCCGCGCACGCTCATCGCGTCACTCCACTATCGAGATCAAGAAGGAGACGGACGCGCGCGTCAATTCCAGTGGGCTTCTGTCGAGACGAGGACCGCGACTCCTGGCGTGCCAATTCTTGCAAGATCGCGATGGTGCCCCGCGGAGCACCGAGCTTCGCAGCAAGTGTTGGCGCAGCCGCAGCATGGAGTCGAAGCGTTTGTCGCGCACCTGCGAAGGGGCCGCGTGCCCGCCCCGTGACCGGTGAGCCCTCAAGCACATGGAGCACACGTGGCAGCAGGCCGACCTCTCCCTTAGGAAGGTCATGGAGGAGCGCTGCAAGTTGGTCATCCCCCTTCGCCCCGAGACGCCGAAGGCTGGCCGCGGTACGCGTTGCGGAGGCCTGGTCAGCGGGGTGCGCAGCGGCGAAGGCGCGACGCGCTCGTGGTGTCGCCCGTAACGCTTCAAGGTGCGCATCGCCTGCTGCACCGACAGGCTTGACGAGGCCAAGGCGGGCTACCTGCTGACGGCCGACCGCCTTAAGGTGCGAAAGCACCTGCTGGAGTCGGTGGGCACGAGTCGCAACATTCACAGCCGAATCCTACCGCCTCGCGGGCTGCCTAGGCCCTCGGGTGGGCCTTCCGATACGAATCCCGCACGTGGCTGCCCAGAAGGTGGGTGTAGAGCTGCGTCGTTGCGATATCGGCATGACCGAGGAGTTCCTGCACCACACGGAGGTCTGCCCCGCCATCGAGGAGGTGCGTTGCAAATGAGTGGCGCAACGTATGGGGGTGGATCTCACGTCCAAGGCTTGCCGCCACAGCCGCGGTACGAATCGCAGACCAGGCCGACTCCCTCCGCAGCCGCACCCCACCGCGCGCCAAGAGAAGCGCCTTCGGCTCGGGGGCAGATCCGCTCGCCCGGCTCGGCGCCTGCTGATGAATCTCGCGCCCGTGACCGAGGTAGGCCTGAATCGCATCAAGGGCCGGCTCACCGATGGGGACGATGCGCTCTCGGCGACCCTTTCCAAAGAGGCGCACGGAGCCGTCGTCTAGATCGAGGGAGTCCAAGTCCAGATCAACAATCTCACTGACGCGGCCACCCGATCCGTAAAGGAGTTCACCGAGTGCGCGGTTCCGCGATGCATTTGCGTGAGCGACGTCACTCTCATCGGCAGGGGTGCCGAGCGCCGTCAGTAAGCGTTCAACCTCTTCAACGCCCAACACCGTCGGCAGGGTGCGCCGGGATCGCGGCAGATCAATCTCATCACTGATGGAGCGCGCGATGATCCCTTCCCCCTCAGCGAATCGGTAGAGAACGCGGAGTGCTGCGGCTCGCCGCCGCATGGTGGAGAGAGCATTGCCGGGCTGAGCGATCCACTCTTGAGCAGCCTTGGCGGAGCTCTTCCAGGCACCGCTCGCACCGAGTGATTCCGCAAACGACTGGTAGTCCCCACGGTAGGCGGCAAGGGTGCGTGGCGCGAGGTTCCGCTCTACTCCGAGATAGAGGATGCAGGAGTCAATCAGGCGATCAATCTCGCTCCGTGACGCCGTGGGCATTAGCGGCCGCGACGTGCGTTAGCCAAGAGTTCGTTGGCGGCGGCGGTTGCGCCGCTGCCAGCTCCTTCGCCGGCCAACATGGCGGCAATCTCTACGACCCGCTCTTCGTCGGTAAGGCGCTGCACCTGCGTAAGGGTGCGACCATCCACCTCACGCTTTGAGACGCGCAGATGAAT
>CAIJIA010000098.1 GCA_903820655.1 uncultured Chloroflexota bacterium | reverse complement strand
GGTCTATCACTTGAACGAGGGCCACTCGGCTCTCAACCTCGTAGAGCGCACGCGTGAGCTCGTTGCCGCGGGCGAAACGCTTGAGAGCGCGCTCGAGCACGTCAAGCGGCACACGGTCTTTACGATTCACACCCCAGTCTCAGCCGGAAATGAGAAGTTTGGCGTTGACCTGGTAAAGCGTGTCGTTGGCCCTCTCTGTGATGGCACCGGCGAAGCCGACGCCGGTGGCGTACCGCTGCAGCGCATGCTGGATCTCGCCGTTGGTGCCGAAGGGGACCTTGGGGCCTTCGACATGACCGCCCTCTCCCTGCGACTGAGCGTTGGGGCGAACGCTGTCAGCAAGCTGCATGCCGAGACAGCGAACGCGACCTGGTCGCCGGTGATCACCAACAAGATTCTCGGGATCACCAATGGTGTGCACATGCCAACCTGGGCGGGGCGTGAGACACGCGCCGTCTATGAGCAGTTCCTGAACGCCGATCTCGATCGACTCGATACCGATGGACCAGAGGCGGCGGGATTCTGGGAGCGCCTCGGCAGCGTCGATTCACGCGCCTGGTGGGACGCACACACGCGACAAAAAGTTGCGCTCGGTGAGTTCTTGCGCAGCTCCATTCGCCGACAGCTTGGGCGACACGGTGAGGCACCCGGCGCCCTTCGCGAGGCGGATCACTTCTTCGACCCCAACGTTCTGACGATTGGCTTTGCGCGTCGCTTCGCGACCTATAAGCGTGCCAACCTCCTCTTCACCGATATCGAACGCCTCACCCGCATTTTGAGCAACAGTGATCGACCGGTGCAGATCGTCTTCGCTGGAAAGGCACACCCAGCCGACCGCGCTGGCCAAGAAGTCATTCGCGACATCTGGGAGAAGAGCCGCACCGACGCCTTCCGCGGACGCATCTTCGTCATGGAGGATTACGACATGCGCACGGCGCGCTATCTCGTAGCCGGCTGCGATGTCTGGCTCAACACGCCGCGACGGCCGCTTGAGGCTTCGGGCACCTCGGGGATGAAGGCCTCGGCGAACGGAGCGGTGAACGTCTCCATTCTTGATGGCTGGTGGGACGAGGGCTACACCGGCACCAACGGCTATGCGATCGGCGACACCTCTATCAACCCAGACGATGCGGCGCAGGACGCGGCTGATGCCGAGAGCCTCTATCGAATCTTGGAGAACGAGGTCGTGCCGCGCTACTACGCCCGCGGCGCCGATGGGCTGCCTGCTGCCTGGCTCGACCTGGCGCGTGCCTCGATCGGCAGCACGCTGTGGCGCTTCAGCACCACCCGCATGCTCCACGAGTACTGCGAGCAGCTCTACCTCCCCGCCGCCGCCCCACAAACGGGGTCTCACCGCTAACCTCTCCCCATGAGCAGCAGCAACGCACCCCGTCGAATCTCGCTCGCGCTCACCCTGCACAACCATCAGCCGGTCGGTAACTTCGGCTGGGTCTTCGACGAGATCTACGAGAAGGCCTACCTGCCGATGATCGAGGCGCTTGAGCGCCACCCGAAGGTTCGACTCTCGCTTCACTACACGGGTCCGCTCCTTGAGTGGTTCGCCGCAGCCCATCCAGAGTTCCTCGCGCGCGTGCGTGCCCTCGTTGAGCGCGGCCAGGTGGAGATCGTTGGCGGCGGCCTCTACGAGCCGATCCTCGTCTCGCTCCCCGCCGCCGATCGTGTTGCGCAGCTGCGACGAATGCGTGAACGAATCAAGGAGCTCGTTGGGGTTGCGCCACAGGGTGCCTGGCTCGCCGAGCGCGTTTGGGAACCCTCACTCCCGGCGGCGCTGCACGACGGTGGGTATCGCTGGACGATCCTCGACGATGCGCACTTCCGCGCTGCTGCCATACCTGAGGATGCGCTCTGGGGCGCCTACCTCACCGAAGATGAGGGGAAGCCACTCACCGTCTTCGGCACGGAGCAGGGACTTCGCTATCGGATCCCCTTCGGCTCTGTTGAGAGCGTGATCGAGTATCTGCGCGAACACGCCACCCCTGAAGGCGAGCGCATCGGCACGATGGGTGACGACGGCGAGAAGTTCGGCTCATGGCCAACCACCTGGGATCACTGCTGGGGAGATGGAAAGTGGGTCGAGAAGTTCTTCACCGCACTCGAGAAGAACGCCGATTGGTTGGCCACCACCACGCCGTCGCGCTGGCTCGACGAGCGCGGGCCGATTGGCCGGGTCTACCTGCCGACCTCGTCGTACGCCGAAATGGGCGATTGGGTCTTGCCGCCAGATGAGTCGCAGATCTTTGGGCCAATGCTGCACGCGGCGCAGGATGCGAAGAGCCCAGAGGCGCGCTACCTGCGCGGAGGTTTCTGGCGCAACTTCCAGGTGAAGTCCTCCGAGATCAACGACCTCCATAAGCAGATGTTGCGCACCAGCGCAAAGGTGGCCGCCATGCCGGCTGGGGCCGCGAAGCTCGCCGCCGAGGACCACCTGCACCGCGGCCAATCGAATGACTGCTACTGGCACGGACTCTT
>CAIJIA010000097.1 GCA_903820655.1 uncultured Chloroflexota bacterium | reverse complement strand
TCTTCCGCCCGAAGCCATCGCCTGTTCCGTGGATCATCACTGGTGGCGAGGGATCGCCGCGTGGCATGCGCATCGCTGCGAAGTACTCCGACGAGTTCAACCTCACCTCGTCTACCCCTGAGACCGCCCGCGAGAAGTTTGCACAGCTTGACGCGACCTGTACTACAGCGGGCCGAGATCCAGAGAGCCTTGCGCGATCGGCGATGACGGGGATGATGATCGGCCGAACCGAGCCTGAATATCTTGAGAAGTTGCGCGGCTTCATGTCGCGTATTGGCGCCGCCGGCGATCCTGAGGAGTATCTCGCACCACGTCGGGCGCGTTGGCTTGTAGGAACTCCGGATCAGGCGCTGACGCAGATGCGCGCCTTCCGCGATACGGGTGCGAGCCGACTCATGGTGCAGCACATGGACCCAACCGAAACGGCATCACTTGATCTGCTCGCAGAGCTGCACGCGCAGCTCTAGTTCGCTCGCGTAGCGCGCTCGCTTAGCGCGCAGCGGGAATTCGCCCCCTGCGACCACGCGGCCCAATGCGATAGACCACCCTGCCACGGAGCGCGCTCAGCGGCACGGCCCCGTCATGACGCGAGTCGCGAGAGAGCGCCGCGTTGTCACCAAGGAGCCATAGCCCTTCGACGCCTGGGGGCGGGGGAGCGACGCGCTTGACGTCAAAACGATCTACGCGCGCAACGATGACCACACTGCCGATCGGCGGGCTGCCTCTGAGGCCAGGGAGACCTCCAGGACCTGCTGGAAGCATAAGGAGCCGGTCCCCCGGAAGGAGGGCCGGCTCCATTGAGCGTTCAGCAACATCGGCGACCCAGATCCGTCCGGGTCGTTCGGTCACAGCGGTGCGTTACGCCTTCGACGCGACGAACGTCGCAGCGAACGCCTCGGTTGCAGCGACAAGTTCTGCCGCTGCGGCTGCATCCACGTTCTGCTTATTCTTCGAGGCCAACTTCAACAGCTTCCAAACCTGATCGTGCAGATCGGGGAACTTCGCCAAGTGCTCCGGCTTGAAGTAGTCGGACCAGATGACCTGGACCTCGTGCTTCACCTTCTCGGCATGCTCCTCTTTAGCGGTGATGCAGCGCACCAGCTTGTTGCGGGCAGCGTGGTCGGTTGGCCCGCCGATCTCAGCCTGGGTAATCAACTCAACCATACGCGCGACCGTCTTGGCGGCAATGACCGCCCCCGATGGATCGTAGATGCCACACGGCACGTCGCAGTGCGCATGAACGGTGACTGGTGCGAACTCTGCGAATAGGTTACGCATGTTGCTCTCCTCTCTACTTCACAAATACGGCGACCGCCACATTGAGTAGCGCGAGTACGCCGATCGCGTGATACGTGTTCGCCGCAATGGACACGTCCTTACGACGTGGCCACGCAAGCAGCAGAATCACAGCTGCCACGGCAATCTTAATGCCGAACTTTGTGTGGTTGACCGGGTCGGTGCCCATCTCGGCGATGCCAATGAGTAGAACGCCCGTCACGAACTGGAGCAGGGTGCCATGAGTAATCCCCGCCGAAAGGTGCTTCGGCGAGTTCGACAGGCCGGCGAAATAGCCACCGACGATTGCAGCCATGCCGAGTAGGTGAATGAAGATGAGTACGAGTTTTGCGGACTCCATAGTTGCCCCTCTCTGCTGCGCGGCCATGGTGGCCGCCTCTCCCTACGGTAGCGGACTGTGCGGCGTGCGGCAGCCCTGCGTGGCAGGGGGTGGGAGCGTGTAGGGTTTCACGATATGAGCGAACGAAAGGTACGGGCGTACGGCTCGTACAGCCGAGATGCCTTGATCCCGCCTGCAGCGGGCGAGGGGGTCGCGTGGCTTGGGCGTCAACCGTGGGCCCATGCAAGCTTCGCCTATCGTGCCCTGCGCTTCACCCTGCGCGTGGTGCTCGGTGCGTTCGGGATGCGCGTTCGCGCGGTGGGACTTGACCGCCTCGCCACGTCGGGACCGCGCATCCTGGTTGGCGCGCCACACCGCCGCTACTACGAAGCATTTGCGCTCGGCATCGCCGCCCCTGCAGCACCACGAATCTGGTGGCTCGGCCTCGGCCCGTTCATTGTTGGGCGCGGGCGCGTGCGCTCGGCGCTCCTGCGGCGCCTTGGCGGCCTCCTTCCGGTGTGGCGTGGAACGAGCGGCATTGAGACGCATCTGAATGCGGCGGGCGCCGTCTTCGCCGCGGGCGCCCACTACGGCGTGATGCCTGAGGGTGGCACCGGTGGGCCAGCCGATCGCTTCGCCGAATTTCGCCCAGGCGCCGCGATCATCGCGATGCGCACGGGCGTGCCGGTCGTGCCGGTGATTTTCCGATTCCACAATCGACGCTTCGGGCTACCAAGCGTTGAGGTCGTTGCACTCGAGGACACCTCGCCGTGCGCTGATCGCCCGACCCCAGAGGCTGGGAGCCGAGAGGAGCTGACGTTTGCCGCCGCGTGGAGCGAGGCCCTCGCCGATCGTATGGAGAGGATTTGGCGTGACGGGGTAGGATCGGCGTCATGAGCGCCAATGTTTGCCCGTTTATTGCGACAGGCGCAGACTCCTCAAAGCGATCGTCAGCGCCGAGTGCGGCGCACTCCTGTTTTGCAACGCGCCCTGCAGAGCCAATCAATCTGCAGCGGCAGAGTGATATCTGCCTGACTCCAACATTTACCGCCTGCCCAATCTTTCTCGCGTGGGCCTCGCGCGAAGCGGCACAAACGATCGACGCCCCCGCCCCTCAGCCACTCCCATTCGGCACCCCCGCAGCAAGCGCGCCGGTTGATCTTGCCGCTGCAACGCTGGGCATCGATGAGATTGACGGTGAGTACGAGGAGCTCCCCGAGGGGAGCATCTGGTCAACGGCGCCGGCTCCAGGTGAGCCAAGCTACGAGCTCAGCCCATCCGAAGAGGAGCGCGCCCGCCTTCTGCCACTGCACAAGCGTCGCTCCATGGACGATGAGGCACCACGTGCTGCGCTGCGACTCCCGAAGATTCCAGGGGGAACTCGAGGCGCCGCCGCGTTACTCGTTCTTGCTGCGGTGATCCTCTTCTCGCTCCCAACGATTCTGAAAGGGGTGAACGGCTTCATCGCCGGCGTGACCGCCACACCAACACCGAGCGCCTCACCAACCAGTGACGTCAGCCCATCTCCAACGCCAACGCCGACACCAGAGGCGAAGGTTCATCGCGTGAAGTCGGGAGATACGTTAGGAAAAATCGCTTCGCTCTACCAAGTTAGTATCGATGTCATCCTCAGCGCGAATCCCACAATTGATCGAAAGTCACTGACCATCTACGTGGGCCAAGAGTTGATCATCCCGCAGGTGATTCCCGACGTGGTGACGTCGGCGAGCCCATAACGGGCGAGGGTATTAGCGGTCGCGCGGCGAGAAGTTGATCGCGGTGATCTTGCCAGCTTCGACTTTGAAGGTTGCGTCGATCTTGCTGCTCTTCGACCCGGGGCGCACGACCAAGATGTCGCACTCCACCTGATGGCCGGTATCCTTGACCTCGCCTGGGATCATGCGCAGCCCCTTGTCGGCGCGCAAGAACCAGCCGCCAACGCGTTCATGCCCCTTCAGTAGTTGGACACTTTCGGCGACGTGCACGCGCATCTCGACGCGCTCATCCATGAGCTTGAGAGCGCCTGCGCGGTCATCCGCGTTCAGCAGCTCGAAGAAAGCGTCGGTTGTGTCTTGTGCACCCATGTGCTGATGGTACCCTGCCGACGATGATTGATGCCCTCGACGCCGCTGGCCTCCTTGCCCGCTTCGCGGCGCTGCGCCCCGTTGCCGCAACGGGGATGGGGATCCACGATCACGACGGATCGTGGGGCGAGCATGGCCCCGCCGGTCGCGTGGCAAGGCTGGACTGGTGTGATCGCGAAGAGGAACGGCTGGTTGCCATCCCAGCGGCGAGCCTCAGCCCCGACGATCTCTGCGATCGCGACCTGGCCCTTGGCACGATTCGCGCGATCCGGTTCGAACTGCAGGAGGTGCAGCCTGAGACATGGGATGCGCTCCATACCGTCTCCGTCATTGGCGGCGGGCTCTTCCCACTGATCGCTCGTGGCTTTGGTACGGCAGAACGTCGCGCCAGCGACCTCGCCAACCGGCTGGCGCAGATCCCCGCCCTGCTCGATGCCGCCGTTGCCGACCTCACCGGCCTCCCTGAGCTCCGCGTGTCCGCCGACGACGGTGCGCCGCGACGTGGGGGAGAGCTGCCACCTACGGGCACCGTCACGCTCCCAGCGCGGCCGATCAGCCGCCTGCATACCGAAACGGCGATCGCCCAGGCGCCCGGCATTTCCGAGCTCGCCGAGTTGGCAGTAACGACCTACGGCGAGGCACTCCGCGGTCCAGCCGATGCGGCCATCGCCGCCACAACTCGGTTCATTGAGCGGCTCCAGAGCGAGGTTTTACCAAAGAGTTCTGGCGAGGGGCGTTACGGCGCAGCGCTCTACGACCGTGCCTTGCGCCACACCCTCTTCGGATCACACGACCGCGCTGCGATTGCCGCCAAGGGTGCACAGGAGTTCGCTGCGGTGCGCGAGCGCATGATCTCAATCGCCCAGCGCATCGCACCAGAGTGGCTCGGAGAGCGGGCGAGCGCAGCGCTGAGTGGCGATCGATCGACACTAGTTGCCGAGGTGCTCCACGCTATCGGTGGTGACCACTGTGCACCCGACGAGATGTTGGATCGTTCGCGCGCGGAGACGGCGCGATGCGAGGCGTTCATCCGAAAGACGGGGCTCGTCGATCTGCCGAAAGAGCCACTCGAGATCATGTGGACGCCGCTCTTCTTGCGCGCCTACGCCGGCGCATTCCTCGATGCGCCAGGCCCGCTCGACCGCGGTGAGAAGAGCTTCTTCTACGTGACGCCAGCCCCTGACGACGCCACCCCTGAGCAAATTGAGTCGAAGATGCGCGAAGACAACAACCGCATGTTGGCGCTCCTCGCAATCCACGAAGCGATCCCGGGCCACTACCTGCAGCTCGCCGCCGCCAATCAGACGCCGCGCCCGCTCCGTGCCGCCTTCGGCTCCGGTGTCTTCGCCGAGGGGTGGGCGGTCTATGTGACGCAGGTGATGCTCGACGAAGGCTTCGGCGAGGGTGACCTGGCGCTTGAGTTGGTGCACTGGAAGTTCTATCTCCGCTGCATTTCCAATGCACTCCTCGATGCAGGTATTCACGCCGATGGCCGTGATGAGGCGTGGGCACTCGACTTGATGGTCGGAAAGAGCTGGCAAGAGGAGGCGGAGGCGAAGGCGAAGTATCTGCGTGCGCGTCTCACCTCGACGCAGTTGCCGACCTACTTTGTCGGCTCCATGGGGTGCTGGGAGGTTGAAGATCGCGCGCGCCGTGCTGCGGGTGGCCCAGTTGCGCACGTGGACGGTGCAGAGCTGCCAGGGAACCGGGTGGAGACGCCGGGCTTCTCGCGACCGAAGCATCTTCGGGGAGTGCTCTCGCATGGCACGCCACCGATCCCGCTCCTCGAGCGACTCCTCGGCCTCGCCGAGTAACTCGATTAGGAGGGGAGACCCTCCTCGGCGGTGATGTCGCGGCTTAGACCGCAGGCATGCTCTGTGCGCACGGTGATCGTGGCGCCAGGGAGAAGTTGCATCGTGCGCACCAGGTGGAGCGAGCTTCCCTGATAGACGCGTTCGAATCCGCCCTCTGAGTTGGAGATGGTTTCGATCGGTGCCCATGCGGCCGCAGCCTCTGGCGCGCTAACGGTGGTGAGTGCAATGCCGAGGTAGTCGTTCCCTGAGCTGAGGGGGGCACCCGCTGGCGCTGCGCCTGGCACGTCATGTGCAGCCCGAACTCCCGCCGCTGTCCAGTGCGCAGCGGGGTTACCACCGCCACCGAGCAACATCAGGTTCCACTCCTCATCGAGTACGGCACTGAGGGCCGGGCCACCGGCGTGCGCCAGGGTCGTCTCCACGACGAGGTTCGGATCCATGCGGCCCCCAGCCAGGCGAATCATTCGCGTCGCTGCGATGGTCGTTCCACCGATTAACTGCGTGGCGGTGAGCGTTGCGCTGCGATCGTCGTGCTCGGTCAGTGCCCAGGGTGTTGCGGCAAAGCTGCCGATTGCGTTTGTGACACCATCGGCGATCGCGCGACCAGTGGTGCCAGCAGGGTAGAGGCGCAACAGTGCGGAGCGCCGCTCGTAATCGTCGTACTGCAGCTTCGCCGCTAGGCCCGGCTCCTTCACCGAAACGATGTC
>CAIJIA010000096.1 GCA_903820655.1 uncultured Chloroflexota bacterium | reverse complement strand
CGCTCACTTCCAACGTTGCGGCGCGGCGGATTTGAGCAGCTCGCGGCGCACCAGGCGGCGGATGGTGGCGCACCAGACTTCGGGCCACTTGAGCCGCACCCAACCGCAGGCGCAACCGCCGTTGGGGCGCGCACGCTGATGGCGGCGTGGAATATTGCACTTAGTGGCGCCGATGCCGACACGCTTCTCGTGATTGCAAAAGAGATTGCACGGGAGATCCGCGGCGCAACTCCTGGTGGCGTGCGCGGGCTGCAGGCGCTCGGCTTCCCACTTGCAAGCAAAGGGATCGCACAAGTGTCGATGAATCTGCACGACCTACTTAAGGCTACCGATCGCGGCGATACGCTGCATGCGATTCGTGAACGCGTACGTGTTGCAGCGAGTAGCCGCGGCGCTGAGATTGGCGAGACCGAGGTTGTTGGGCTACTCCCTGATCGTTCGTTGCATGCCGGCGGCAACCCAGCAGCGCTGCAGATCAGCGGCGGCTGGGAGCGCGTCGTTCTAGATCGCTAGGAGCGCAAGAGCGAAGATCGCGATCGCTACAGCTGGAAGTAGACAGCCAGAACGTTTCGCCGGGCCACGTGACGGTCGCGGTGACCCGTCATTGTCAGTGATCGCAGCAAAGAGAATGAACTCGTCAACTGAAGTGCCATTGTTGTTCAGGTCGAACACACCGCCGTCGCTGCCTCCGTCATCTCCGCCGCCATCGCCACCAAAGTCGCCATCACTCATCTTTGCCACCTCCAAAAGGGTTCATCGGTGATTGGTACCAGAGCATCGCGCGCTGCTTACTCTCGTTCTCTTTGCGCTCCTGACACTTCTCTGAGCAGGCGACACCGCCGGGAGGTAGGGGATCAAGGAAGGTTCGAATCTCGTACGTCGGCTCGCCGGGGGCGATGTCGCGCTTGCAGGTGATGCAGCGAAGGTCACTCATAGAGGGAGTAGAGCAGTTGACTGTGCCAACAGTCTGTCGCGGGGATCAGCCGAGGCCGAGTGTTCCACTGGCCGCTGTCTCAGCGCCGCCGAGCCCTTCAACACGCGCCTCGATGATGACGGTCGTCGTCTCTTCCGGGAGCGCAGAGATGGTGATGGCGAGCTTCTGCTGCGCAGGTGGCGGTGTTGCCAGGCCCTGCTCCTTGCAGAATGCCTTGATCGCTGCGGCAGACTTGCTCGCGTCGTCGACCATGGACATCGGGATCACAATCTTCGGCTCCATCTGGCTGATGAGGCGCGACGCGGCCTGCGGGGAGAGCTCGCCGCCCACAGGGACGAGGACGATGTCGCAGCCTGGCAACTCGCCGATCTGCTCGGCGGTAAGCCCATCGGCGTAATCACCAAGGTGCACGACGTGCATGCCGTCGAGTTCGGCGGCGAAGACGGTGTTGTGGCGCGCTGCAGGGCCACGATGCTCATCGCGATAGCTACGAATGCCAGTGATCAGAACTGACTTGACTTCGTACTCGCCTGGCCCCTCAAGGATCACGGCGCTGTCGAGGCTCGTCGCGATGGGGGTGCGATTGTCGCGCGGGGCGAGGCGCCCCTTCACGCGCGAGAGCGGGGCGTCGTCGGGGTGGCTCAGCGTGACGATGTCGGCGCTCATGCCGCGCCCTGTTGGCCCCACGATCGAGGTGTACGGGTCATAGGCGATGGTCGCCTCCCGGCTGCGGATGCGGACACAGGTGCGACCGTAATAGGTGAGTTCCATGCCCCTATTCTCCCACGCGCCGCGGCACGCCGTCGCATCGTGGGGGTTATGAGGGGGAGGTATGCCAGGAGGGTCGATGCCCGTCGGCCCTCCTGGCTTGGAGGTCGGTTCACGGGAGGGAGGTCCAGTGAGCCGAAACCCATCATCCGCCCGCTAGGTGAATCTGCAAGGTGGGATCGGGTAAAGAGTTCGTAATGAATCCCCACGCAGGGGCACCGGCCCGCCAGGCTTTCGCTACATCTCCTCGGGTGCGGAGATGCCGAGGAGGCGGAGTGAGGCGGAGAGGCTCGCCGCCGCCGCCGCCACGAGTCGTAGTCGCCCGGCCGAGCGCTCAGGCGCCGCTGTGTCGACCACCTTTGCGTCGCGGTAGAAGGCGGAGAAGGCGGTCGCCAGCTCCGTCGCATAGGTCGTCACGCCCTGGGTCTCGTGGTGCGTGGCGGAGTCCTCAACCACCTCAGGGAGGCGCACGATCGCGCGCGCCAGTTTCGCCTCTGGTGAAGTGTGGTCATCAAGCAGGCCCCCAATCGCATCTGCGGGCGTGAGCGACTCAGCGGCCGCCTTGCGCAGGATCGAACGCATGCGGGCATGCGCGTACTGCGCGTAGTAAACAGGGTTGTCGCTGCTCTTCGCCTTCGCCGCCTCGATATCAAAGTCAATCGCCGTCGTCGCGCTGCGTGATGCGAAGTACCAACGCGCTGCATCAACACCGATCTCTTCAAGCAGCTCATCCAACGTAATGAATGTTCCGGCGCGCTTTGACATGCTCATCTCGACGCCATCGCGTACGAATCGTACCCACGCAACAAGAAGCATCTCAACGGACTCTTTATTGAAGCCGAGCGCCTCGCCAGCGTTTCGCAGTCGCGCAACGGTGCCGTGATGATCCTGCCCCCACACGTAGATCAAACGATCATGACCGCGCGAGAACTTCTCCACGATGTAACCGAGGTCGGAACCGAAGTAGGTGTATGCGCCGCTTGACTTACGAATCACGCGATCTTTGTCGTCACCGAATGCGGTGCTCTTGAACCAGAGCGCACCTTCGCGCTCTTCTAACCAGTTGCCATCACGCAGCTTGCCAATCGCGCGGTCAACAAAACCTTCGGTGTAGAGCGAACCTTCGGATCTCCATACATCAAACTCCACACCGAGCACCGCGAGCGACGATTCAATCCCGGCGCGAATGCGCTCTGAGGCCCATCGGCCAATCACCGCAATCTCGTCATCGGCGAGCGTTCCGTCATACCCTTCGGCATCAATCTCGCCGCTTCGCTTTGGTGCTGCCGCAGCGCGCGTTGCCACGTCGGGCGGAATAGCGGCTGCGAGCTCCCCAACGTAATCACCCTTGTAGCCGTTCTCGGCAACCTCTACGCCGTCACGCAACGCAATGACGCTCTCGCCGAGTCGGCGCACCTGTTCGCCAAAGTCATTGAAGTAGTACTCGCGAGTGACCTGCTGTCCCGCCGCTTCAAGGACGCGCGAGAGCAGATCACCAACGAATGCGCCGCGCGCGTTACCAACGGTCAGTGGGCCGGTGGGATTCGCGGAGACAAACTCAATGTTGACGCGGTACGCCGGCGCGCCGCTCGTAACTGCAAGGTGTCCCCACGCCAGAGGCGCGCGAACGATTGCGTCAAGGTGATCGGCAAGAAGGCCGGCGCGGAGTCGCAAGTTGAGGAAGCCTGGCCCTGCAACTTCAGCGTGTGCGATTGGTCCGAGTGCGCCACCGCCGCCGTGCATGCGCTCCGAGGCTTCGGCGGTCAGCTCTGCGGCGATTGCGGCGGCGATCTGCGCCGGGGCACGCTTCAGCACCTTGCTCCCCTTCATAGCGATGTTGGAGGCGTAGTCGCCGTGATCGCGATTCCCAGGGATCTCCACCTCAATCCCAGCGACGAGTGCGTCGAGTGCGGCGGCGTCGTCAGGGGCTGGGAGGGCGCCGCTGGCTACGGCGCGTCGAAGTGCACGCGCTACCGCGTCGCGCACGGTGTGTCGGAGCGGGAGCCCGAGCAGGGGGTCACGCGGCAACGCGGCGGAACGAGAGGTTGGTGCAGACGGAGCGCTCATGGCTGAATCGTAGCCGCGAACTCTGGCACGATGGCGCCATGACATCTGAGACGGCTCCGGCAGGCACCCCACCAACGCGCCCACCTGAGGGGGCGGTACTCGCCGCCCCAGTAACGCGCGGTCAGATCGCGCGAGTCGGGCTCCTCCTCTTCGTCACCTTCCTGGTCGGCGCGCTGCTGTTGCGTACGCAGGCAGACCGCATCCGCGCGCTCGACCTGCCGCTTCCGGCCGGCTGGGAGGCGGTGAGCGCCGACACGGTGTTGGCGGGGATCTCACCGCAGAGCGCGGTCCGTGCAGCTCGTTCGGCCGATGCGCCCGTTGGTGCAACCCCGCACGTGCGCCTCATCACCTTGAGCAGCGGCGGCACCGATGCGCCAGACCTGAAGGGAACCTTCTGGCTCATCGTGACTGACGACGTTCGCCCCTCCATGGAGATTCCGGCAGGAGATGCGATGGATGTCATTCGGGCGTATGTGCTGATTGATCAAAGTGGAAACGTGGCACTGGCCGTGGAGCGCGGATTTGCCGATACCGATCCAACGCTGCCGCCGGACTGATCGGCGCGAACTAGATCTCGAAGCGATCCCCTTCGAGCACCGCAACGATCTCGCCAGAGAACTCCGTTGCCGCCGCGCGAATTGCCTCTGCCGGATCAACCTCTGCACCGAAATGCGTGAGTAGAAGTTTTGCAGCACCTGCCGATGCTGCTGCTTTCCCTGCGCCATACGCGGTGACATGTGTGTCGCCCTCTCGCCACTGCGCTGCACCACCTGCTGCCTCGCAGAGCAGCGTGTCGCCAGATCGCACGATGGCTGCAAGGTCTTCCCAATGCGAGACGTCGCCGGAGTACGTCAGCCCAGGTTTGTCACGCGCGGCAATGCGCAGTGCGTACGACTCACCAGTGTGACGAACGCGCACGCTCTGCAGTGTTAGATCACCCACGGGAACAACCCGCCCGCCACCGAGTGGTGGCAGCGCCGCATCACTTCGCCACGTCGAGAAGGCAAATGGCTGCAACGAGTCATGCGCGCCAGCAGGCTCCTCCTCTGGCGTTCGATCATTAAGAATCGTTGCAAGTCGAGTAGCGAGGCCGCTTGGGCTAATCACTGAAACGCTGCGCGCATCACTTCCCATCTTGTTGCCGTGCACGAGCGCATGTCGCAGCGCCGCAAGGTCGACCCAATGATCGGGATGCAGATGTGAGATCGCTACTGCACTGATCTGTGGTAGCGCGCTAATGCCGAGATGAGCTGCGAGTGGCGCGTACGTGCCGTGGCCCAGATCTAGTACCAGCGTTGTCGCACCGTGCTGCACCAGGTATCCCGATGCGCGCGAGCCATCATGGGTGCGATACGCACCCGCCGAGCCGAGCACGGTCAGTGTTAGCGAGTTGGAATCGGCCACTGTTCCCCTGCAGACTTCCAGCGTTTCGTTGCCAGCTCTTCAAATCCTGCATCAAGTAACAGCTCACGTGCGCGGTCAAAGTTCATAGCAAACCAATCTGGCTGATGTGCATCGGAGCCGGTCACGATGTATTCACCGCCAAGTTCGCGATAGCGATGCACCGCTTGCGGCAGCGGATACGGGATACCAGTGCGCTGACGCCAGCCTGATGTATTGATCTCCAGCGCGGTCCCGGTTTCAATGAGCGCCTTCAGCACGGGCTCATACAGATCGGGCGCCGCCTCAAATGCCGGCGTGTCGATATGCGGGTGCACATACTTCCGCACGTAGTCCATGTGGCCCACGATGTCGAAGAGGCCGCTCTCAATGCCCGCCTGTACTTCGG
>CAIJIA010000095.1 GCA_903820655.1 uncultured Chloroflexota bacterium | reverse complement strand
GGTTGGCAAGAACCCCGACACAATGCCGAAGATCCTGCAGCTCCACCTCTCATGGGCGCCGACCGATGAAGAGGCGCTCGCAAACGCCATGCGTGAGTGGCCAAACGGCGGCATGAAGTTCCCGAAGCAGGACATTCGCAATCCAGCCGACTTCCAGCAGATGGCGAAGCTCGTACGACCAGAAGACTTCGCTGGGCGCATGGTGATCTCGAGCGACCTGGAGACACACCGCAAGACGATCCAGCGCTACCTCGACATGGGCTTCGACAAGATCTACCTGCATAACGTGGGTCGTAACCAGGCTGAGTGGGCCGCCGCCTTCGGGCGCGAGGTGCTCCCCTCCCTCACGGCGTGAGCCCACGCGTCGCTCTCCTTGCCGGCGGTGTCGGCGGAGCGAAACTCGCCCACGGCTTGCGTGCCGCACTCCCGGCCGGCGACCTCTCGATCATCGCGAACCCAGGCGACGACTTTGAGTTGCATGGGCTCACGATCTGCCCTGACCACGACACCCTGCTCTATACCCTCGCCGACCTCGGTGACCGCGAACGCGGCTGGGGGCTCGCCGGTGAGACCTGGAACGCCCTCGAGCAGTTCGGCAAGATCGGTGCGCCCGACTGGTTCCGACTGGGTGATCGCGACCTTGCACTGCATATTCATCGCACCGCACAGCTGCGCGCCGGCGGGCGCCTCACCGAGGTGAACCGCGAGATCCAGCGCAAGCTCGGACTCAGCGAAGCGCCGATCCTGATGGCGACCGACAACCCACTGCGCACGCGACTGCGAACCCCTGATGGCTGGATGGAGTTCCAGCCCTGGTTCGTTGGGGCGCAGGCGAAGCCTGAAGTCCTTAAGGTCGCGTTCGACGGCGCCGACGCGGCGCGCCCAACCGCAGAAACGCTCAATGCCCTCGCCACCGCAGAGCGCATCGTTATTGCACCATCCAATCCGTTGATTTCGATTGGCCCGATCCTCGCCATCCCTGGCATCCGCGACGCAATCGCTGCAGCGCGTGCTCGTGGCGCACTTGTCGTTGGCGTCTCGCCAATAGTTGGCGGGAAGGCGCTGAAGGGGCCGGCCGATCGGATGCTCGCCGCCGCAGGGCTCGACGTCTCGCCGGCGGGCGTTGCCAAGCACCTGACCGGGCTGATGGATGCGTTCCTCGTTGAGACGTCAGACCTCACCCCTGCCCTTGCCGCGGCACTCACGCCGCACGTTCGTAAGAGCGTGGCTGCGCCGATCGTCATGGCCGATGATGCGGCGCGCCTCGCAGTGGCGCGCGCCGTCCTCGCCGTGTCGTGATCGTTACCGCCGTCCTCCCCTTCCGTTCGATCGACTCAGCGAAGTCGCGTATGGCGCCACTACTCGGTGTGGAGGAGCGCCGCGAGTTCTCAGCGCGCCTCCTTGAGCGCACCCTCTTGGCGCTCGGTCGCGCCACCAGCGTCAGCAACGTGATCCTGGTCTCGCCTGACCCGCTCGCCCGCGCGCTTGCGCGCAGCGGCGGGCATGAGGCGCTCGATGACGGCGGTGTTGATTTGAATGCG
>CAIJIA010000094.1 GCA_903820655.1 uncultured Chloroflexota bacterium | reverse complement strand
ATTGGAATCCCAGGAGTCGCTATCGGCAGCGCGGCGATCGCCGCCGCCGTGCTCGTTGCAATGCGATACGTACGACGCGACACGGCCACTCGAACAGTCACCGCCGTTGCCATCCTCGCCATCGCCTTCTTCGTTCTACCAACGCGTGTCCATGAGCGATATCTCTTCCCGGCGATTCCACTCACGATTGCACTCGCCGTTGCGCGGCCCGCATGGCGCTGGATTGCAGTTGCTACGTCGGTTGCGTTCTTCGCAAACAGCTGGGGCGTGCTGACCATCTCGTATTTCCAAAACCCTGGCCTGCCAAACCTTGGCGTGTTTACCGATGCGCTCCAGACGCCATTCGCGGTAGCAGCTATCGCGACTGCAATTACTGCAACGCTGGTTGCAGCAATCTGGCTAGCGTGGAAGGACGAGAAACGTACGGCGATTGCGCGACCATTAGCTGCACAACAGAAACGTGTTAACGCTGTGCCACGACGGGCCGTGATCGCCAAGCCAGAGCCTCGCCGTACCCTTACGCGCATTGATCTCTGGCTTCTCGTGCTTGTTGCGGTGAGCGCGCTATCACTGAGAGATTGGCGCGTTGGTGAGCCGACGCACTTCCAGTTTGATGAGGTTTATCACGTACGAACCGCAACAGAGTTCATGCAAGACTGGAAGTACGGCGAGCCGCATGCGATCTACGAATACACCCACCCGCATCTCGCGAAGTACCTCATCGCACTTGGCCTTGAAACGTTTGGCGCGCCCCGCGTCGACGCGCAAACAACATACGCAACGACGATCGGCGCAATTGCTGCTCGGCCAGAGGATGCGTTAAGCGCTGGCCGGATCTGGATCGCCGGGCCAGACGAGATCAGCGTGCTTGATGCATCAACGCGCACAGTTCTTGGCTCACTCCCACTGCATGGCGTGTCGCAACTATTCGCCGCCCACGACGGCTCTCTTTGGGGCGCGACCTCAAGCGGCACAATCTTCTCTGCCGACCGCGCCACCGCCGATCAAGGCGGCACGAGTGGCCTGCGTACGTGGTCGGTATCCGGCGGAACTATTTCCGGTATCGCGCCGCTAACCAGCGGTGACGTTGCACTCGTGCAGCGCGACCTGGTGCTGCTCGTGCGCGACGGAGTTACGGTGGCGAGCGCGCCACTGGCGCGCGGCTCATCAGTAACCGCGCTCACGGTAGATGGTGAAGAGCGGATCTTTGTGACGAGCGCAAGTGGGCTGACGAGCTACGCAGCACGTGACCTGTCGGCGATGCGATCGTCACCCATTGGTGGGGGCGCAGCTGCCGTTGTCGCAGTCGACTGGTTTGACTCACCGCGACTCTACGTAGCAAGTCGCGACGGCGTGCGCGTGTACAACGCAAAAAACGAGATCGTGACCCTCATGGCGCAGATCACGATTCCAGGTGCTACGGCGATCGTGCCCAGCGATGCGAGTCGCATGGTGCACGTAGTGGCACCTGGACCTGACGGCACTGGCGCATCGCTGTGGACCGTTGAGCCGAACGGCAACGCTCGGTTTGCCGATGTTGCCGTGAGCGCCGATGCGCTCATGCTTGGCGTAAACGGCGCGGCCCTCGACGCCTCTGCCGAGCGCGGCGATGGGGGCAACGGCGAGCTACTCCTTGCGGCGCCATCGGGTGCGATAACACAGGTGAACGTGGGCGACCTCGCCGCCGGCTGGCGCTGGCCTGGGGTGATTGCCGGCGCGCTTGCCGCAGCCCTCCTGGTGCTCTTGGCCCGCCTCCTGACGGAGCGCCGCGACGTTGCCGTCCTTGTCGGAGTTCTCGCCCTGCTCGACGGGGCCGGATTCGTGCAGAGCCGCATCGGCATGAATGACGTCTACCTTCTCGCCCTCCTGCTCGGCGGCGCGGTCGCCTTCGTGGCGTGGCTGCAAGGCCGCGTCCGCGGTGCCCTCTCCGGGGGGCTCCTCCTCCTCGTGGCCGGCCTCCTGCTCGGCGGCGCACTCGCGAGCAAGTGGGTCGCTATCTACGGCATCTTTGGCCTCGGCATCATCTGGCTCGCGCGAACAGCACCTGGGCGTCTACTGGTGGCGGCTGGACTCGCTCTCCTCGGCGCCGTACTCCTTCCACCAGCGCTCGCGGTCGCCGACGGCTCCACTCGCATCCCAAATCTTCCGTTCGCCGCTGTGTTGGCACTCCTCCTCGCAGCGACAGGCGCGGCGATCCATCGCGCTGGTGGAATCTCAAGACGCGACGCAACCCCGCGCTCTCTTCTTGGACTGCTCTCGCTCCCAGGCGAAGCGACACTCATCTTCTTGACGCTCGCCGTACTTCCGCTCGGCATCTACATCGCGAGCTACCTGCCGTGGGTGGCGCTCGGCAACCAGTTGATTGCCGGCTGGCCGATCGGCACCACCGGACAGACACTGACCGACCTCACAGTTTCGATGTATCGCTATCACGACACGCTGCGCGTCGCACACGCCGCGAGCTCACCTTGGTGGGCGTGGCCGCTCGACTTGAAGCCCGTCTGGTTCTTCCAATCAAGCTTCACCGCCGGTGGTAGCTCGTGGACCGCCGCGGTGTACGACGGCGGCAACGTGCTTTCACGCATCCTCAGCGTTGGCGGCGCACTCTGGCTCGCAGTAGAGGCGTGGCGCCGACGAAGCTGGGGCCTCGCCTCCGTTCTCGTTCTTGGCCTCGCACTCTGGCTACCGTGGGCGCGCATTGATCGCGCCGCATTTCAATATCACTACTACCCAACATCACAGATCGCCCTGATCGGACTCGCGTTGCTTTTAGCTGATCTTCGCGCGGGATCACTGCGTGCCGCGCAGATCGTGCGCATCAGCGGCGCATGCGCGGTGCTTGCGGCTCCAGTGCTCTGGATGGCGACTGGCGCACTCTGCGCACTCGCAGGGGTGACAAGCGTCTACCCCGAGAGTCAGGTCTGCCTCTCCGGAGGATTCGGCACACCCGGACCACTCGTCGGCGCGATCGCACTTGTTCCGGCAACGGTTGCTGCGTGGTCGATCCTTGGAGCGCGAGATGTGCGACGCATCTTCACCATCACCATTGGCAGCATCGCAGCGGTTGCGCTCATTTGGTATCCGAATTGGTCGGCCCTCCCACTCCCTGCTGGTATGCATAACTGGTATCAGGGAATCCTCCCAACCTGGACGTGGCCGTTCCAGTTCGGTGTCACCCTTGAAAGCCCAGCCGAAACCGCACTGGTTAGCAGTGCGACGCTTGTTGTCGGAGTACTACTCCTCTGCGCCGCCGCCGCTGGCGCGTATGGTGCGAGCAGACTCAGCGCCACTGCTCGCCGAAAGCTCGACGAGGATCGCGCGTAGCGGCAACTCTCGCGCAGCGACGCTGTACGGCGTCAGCCGTTCAAGATGCAGCGACTCACCTGCGGCAAGCTGTACCTGCGTTTCACGTGCGGTAACCCAACCGCCGCCCTCAATCACCACCAGCACAACATCACCAGCGCTGCGAAGCGGACCGTAGGTACCGCCCGGTGTGACCGTAAACTCGGTGATCTGCGCGACGTCGTTCGAGAAGATGGCGCTACTGAGAACACCCTGGGAGCCCGCAGCGCGATCGGCACGGCGATGACCAGGGCCGAATCGGCGAATATTCATGATCGCTCGCAGTGCGCAACCGCGCACACCAATGGACTACCCGCGACGATTCGCTGGTCGAATGGTCGCCTCGACCCCGTCGGCAACCTGACGCCGCGTGCGCAAGAGTGCGGCATGCTCCGCCTCAGCAGCGAGGAGTGGCGGGAAGCGCTTCGTGACTGTGTCGCGCAGCGCAAGAAGTCCAACGAGCGTTGTAGCGATAGGGAAGAGGCCGTACCACTGGAATGCGGCGTAGACCAAATTCATTCCGAAGGTGCCGAGGCTGATCCACAGGATGTACTCCCATTCGTCGCCGACCACCCCCCGCCCGCGGTCGCCGCGGGTCGCGAATGAATAAACCAGGATCGTCGCAAGGAAGAGCACAAGGTTCGCAATCCAGAACGGCGTGTAGAACGTTCCAAGATCAGCGTTCAAGACGGTAAAGAGGTACTCCCAAGGCCAACGAAACATCTTGTCCTCACTCGCTAGGTTTCGGTTCACCCAGCACAACAGCGTGCGGGTTTGTGTGAGCGAGTATGCCACCATCAGGAGCATGCGCGTCCTTCTGCTGATCTCCCCCGAGAGCCCCGCCCTGGCAGGGCTGACGCCGATCCTCGCGACCCTCGCCGCCCGTGGGGCCACGATCGAAGCGGGCCCCGCCGCCCCGAATCTGCGGGCGGAAGAGATCGAGGTCGCCGAACACGCCGACGCTGTGACGCTTGATCAGGCCGCAGCGAGCCTCACGAGCGCCGACATTTTGATTGCCCCGGCAGGAGCCGAGGTCCCGGCCGCCACAATCGTCGCCATCACACGAGCCCTTCTTGCAGCTGAGAACGGACCACTCATCGTGGTGGACCCAACTGCGATCGGGGATCTACTCAGTGATTTGGGATCCACAAGAAACCTCGACGCGCTCCGCAGCGAGCTGCGGCGCTCGGCGGCGCTCGTCATCGCCGCCCATGTTGCGCCGCTCGTGCGCGACAGCGAAGGCGCGATGCCGGCTCGCGACGTAATTGTCCTTGAGCGCATTCGCACATTCGGGCACGGCGAGAATCAGCATCAAGCCGCAGCAGCCTACCGGCGTGTACACGCTGCAGACGCGGGCATCATTAGCGCTCGAGTGCTGCAAGGGCAAGAGCCCAGCTTCAATGACTTACTCGACCTCGATGCAGGCTCGCGACTCGTTGCCGATCTACCAACGCCGAGCGTTGCGCTTATTCGGCACACCGATCCAATCGGCGTTGCAACCGCCGAGACTGCGCTCGGCGCACTCACGCGTGCGATTGAAACAGACGCAGCGGCAAGCTCTGGCTCAACGATCGTGTTGAACGTACCAATCGATCGGGCCGTTGCCGCGGTGATTGCATCGGGAACATTTGAATCGGTGCTCGCACCAGCACTTGCCGACGATGGGGCGGCGGAGACGCTACGAAGGCGGCCAGAACTGAGTGTCGTGATCGACCCCTCGCATCGCGCAACAGCGTTTGACATGATCGGCGTAAGTGGCGCAGTGCTCTTACAAACCGCTGACACGGGGAACATTGAGCGCTCACAACTTCGTGTTGTTACCGAGCGTCGCCCAACGCTTGATGAGCTCACCGATCTGCTCTTCTCGTGGCGCATTGTTCGACACATTCGATCCAACGCCATCGTGGTTGCGCGTGGTGCCGCAACGCTCGGCATTGGCGCGGCACAGGTGAATCGTCGCGTCGCCGTTGATATTGCGCTGAACCAGGCGGGGGAGCGCGCACGCGGTGCGGTGATGGCGAGTGACGCGTACTTCCCATTTGCAGAAGGGATCGCCGCCGCAGCAGCTGCGGGCATCACCGCAATTGTTCAACCAGGTGGATCACGTCGTGACGCAGCGGCAATCGAGATCGCCGATCGTCACGGTATTGCGATGGTCTTCACCGGGCGGCGACACTACCGCCGTTAAGGCGCTACACCCAGCGCTGCGCCGCTTCGTCCCACGCGCCGACACAGAGCGCAGCTGTATCGCCTTCAACTCGTCGCTGAACATCACGCAGCTCGCGTGCAGTTCCCTGCCACCCTGGCGCTTTCAGCCCTGGAGAGATGTCGGCAAGTGGCGCCAAGACGAAGAGGCGCTCGGTTGCAGATGGATGTGGAACGACAAGCGGCCGATCAGCATTAGCCCCATCAGACGCTGTACCGTGCGGTCGCGGATGTACCACCGCGATGTTCTCCATCGCAATGATGTCGATGTCGAGACGGCGCGGACCGAATCGTACGGTTGGCACGCGACCGAAGAGCCGCTCGAGCTCCTTGACGCGCGTGAGCACTTCAACTGCCGCCGCAGCCGGCTCTTCAGGAAGTGTCGCGCGCATTCGCAGTGCGGCGTTGAAGAACTCTGGTTGATCAACGAGACCGACTGGGGTGGTGCGATAGAGCGGTGAGACTTGTTCAACCTCCCAACCAGGAATGTGTGCGAGGGCGACGACGGCTTCAGCGAGCGTAGCGACAGGGTCGTCAAGGTTGGCCCCGATCCCTAGGTGCAGAACGAGTTCACGCATGTGCCCGACGGTAGCGCCGCGTAGGATCTACTGCATGGAAGAGGTAGAGCGTCTCATTCGCGAAGAGGTTCAACGCGAGGGCTCGGTCAGCTTTGCGCGGTTTATGGAGCGCGCCCTACTAGAGCCAGGGCTCGGGTACTACGCAACGGCGCAGCGTCGGGCTGGTCGCAGTGGTGACTTCATGACCGCGCCAGAGCTGCACCCCATCCTTGGCGCCGCCATTGCGCGGCTCGCCGCCGAGACCTGGGAGCGCCTCGACCGCCCCGCGACCTTCCGTTGGCGCGAATACGGCGCCGGCGAGGGGACCCTCCTCCTGGCGGCGCTCGACTACCTCGCCCGCGAGGGGCATCCCCTTCTCGGTGCGCTTGAGGTTTCCGTGAGTGAGGCGAACCCGCACCGCCTCGCCGACTTAACCGCCGCCCTGACGGCGCTCCCGGGTGGTGGGCCACCCCTCGCCGCCGCAGGTGGCGCACCGGTCGCAGGGATCATCGTCGCCAACGAGTTCGCCGACGCCCTCCCCTTCCACATCGTGGTCGGTCGCGCCGCCGCCTCGGGCGGCTTCGCCGAGCGGCGCGTGGCGGTTGACCCTGTAACAAACGCCCTCACATGGGCTGAGGGGGCGCTTGACCCAGAGGTCGCCGATCAACTCGCCCCTCTCATGGCGGGCTGGCCACCACTCGCCGAAGGGCAGCTGGCCGAGATCTCGCCAGCCACCGCCGAATGGGCCCACGGGCTGGGTGGCGAGCTCACCGAGGGGGTCGTGATCGTGCT
>CAIJIA010000093.1 GCA_903820655.1 uncultured Chloroflexota bacterium | reverse complement strand
CGCGGTGCTTGTTGGACCGCTCTACGCCGCAGGTGCGCTCATCGTGCTCGCTGGAACCATCGGCTTACGAATCACCCATCGGCCACATAGCGCCGCCACCGAAGATGAACTCGAGGCAGAGCGGAGCGAGCTTGCCGGTGGAAATGCAGAGATTGCTGTTGCCGGGAACTGGCGCGATCGATTCGGCACGGTGAGCCTCGCCTTTGCGCAGTCCCCGAAGCTGCTTGCATTCCTGCTCTTGAGCCTCCTCACCAACCTTGGCGCCGGAATCTTCTACGCCTACGGGTCGCTGCGCATTCAAGAGGTTGGCGGCGATGCAGCCGCAGTTACGCTTGCAGCGACGATCTCTGCAACCGTTGAGATTCCGTTCTTTCTCATCGGTGGTGCGGTAGCCCTTCGGTTTGGTATGCGGGCCGTCTATTCCGTAGGGCTCATTGCGCTCGGTCTCTGCAGTTTCGGGTATGCATTTGATGTGTCGCCACTCGTTCTCGGCATTATTCGTGCACTCTGTGGCGTTGGGTTTGCTTGCACCCTTCTCGGAAGCGTCTTGACGATTCGGGCCATTGTGCCGCTCGCACTCCAGGCCACGGGGCAGGCACTCTTTCAAGCGGTCTCGTTTGGTCTCGCGGTTTCCGTTGCCTCCATCGTTGGTGGAGTGCTCTATGGAGAACTTGGCGCGCTCCCGCTCTTTGTGCTCTCGGGAATCATCTTGATCGGCTCCGTGCCGTTCGCGTGGAGAATCTTGCGCGTCGACGCCCTACCCACTACTTCGTAGCGCTCTCCCCGGCGCGGTTGCGCTCCGCTACCTTGCCGAGATGGCGGCGGAACTCAATCGATGCTTGATCGGGGCCGGCGATATGCAACTCCGCGGAGAGATCAACGGGCAGCGCTTCTGGGCGTTGTGATTCTGTGATCGGCTGATCCTGGTCGAGAATGAGTCGCTGGAAGTCGGCGAGTTCGGTGTCGTTCGATGGATCGAGGCGATAGCTACGTGCGTTCCACGTAAAGGTACGGGTCTCTTTCGCGGAGAGCGGCGATGCAGCAATAAAGAGCACGAAGCCATTCCCTTCGGGGAGCTGCTGATCGAGGGTGACGGAGTACGGCAGGTGCACCGTGTATGTGGTTGGATCGCGCTGCACTTTGGTGCCGGGAGTGCTGTCGCCCTTCACGCTCGTTTGCGGCTCTTCCAGTGCGATTTGGAAACTGATCCTGGTCTCCGTGCTCTCCACCACATGGTCGGGGCTGAGCGGCTTTGCGCGGTCGCCGAGGATTCCCTCATGCACCCAGGGGAAGTGACTGAAGTCGATGAAGTTCTCGATGCGTCGCGCAGGTGAACACTGCCAGTCGTACGTGGTGATTGGAATGGTGCGTAGCGACGGGTCACCCCACCACGGCGCCTCGGGGAGCGGATAGAGCGGCGCTGGGTTCTCCCAGCCGCCAGGGCCTGGCTCAAGGAGCACCCAGACGAGTCCAATGTGTTCTATGGCGGCGTAGCGCTCAATGCGTGCTCGGCGTGGGATCGCGCGACCGTGAACGGCGGGGATGCGCTTCACCTCACCGCTCTGACCGTAGCTCCAGCCGTGATACGGGCAGACCAGGCAGGCCTCACCTGTTGCTGGGCTCCCATCAGGCGCTGGGCTCGTCCCTGGATCGACCCAGCCGAGCGAGAGGGCGGTGCCGCGATGGACGCAGAGGTCGGGGAAGGCGGCGACGGTGTCACCGAGACGAGCCACCACCAGCGTTTCGCCCGAGAGGCGAACGGGGAGTGGCCGGTCGGTCAGCTCACCGCTCTGGCAGACGGGCATCCAGGCCGAACGGAGTGCCTGATCGAGAGCCGCCTCGCCAACGGCATCAAGGTCGTTGGGGCCCGCCTCGCCCGGGAGCGCCGCCTCGCCGAGGCCACTCATCGCTGACCGAAGATCTCCATCATCAACGCGATGAACCGCGGGGCGTTGGCATCGAAGGCCACATCGGCGTTCGGCTCCTTGCCGCCGCGATGGTGCGTATCAACAACGGTGCGACCAAGGGTCAACGTGCCGGTGGTCTCAACCGCAACGTGGCAACGCTTCGTGGTGATGATGTCGGGCTCCACCAGCGCCGCG
>CAIJIA010000092.1 GCA_903820655.1 uncultured Chloroflexota bacterium | reverse complement strand
TTGATCGCCTCGGCCGCCTCGCCCAACGCGTGCGTGCCGGTGGCGCAGGCGGAGACGACCGCAAGGTTGTGCCCCACGGCGCCCGACTCGATCGCGATCATGCCCGAGGTGCTGTCGACCAAGCCGTGGGCGATGAAGGTCGGCGCAACGGAGCGCGGCCCCTTCTCCTTCCAGGCCATCTGGTTCTCGATGAAGAGCCCCTGCCCGCCAGCGCCCGAACCGAACACGACGCCAACCTCTTCGCGGTTCGCGTCGGTGATCTCGAGCCCTGAGTCGCGCAGCGCGGCCATTGCCGCAGCCACGCCCCAATGGATCTCGGGGCCGGTGCGTCGAATCTGCTTCGCGTCGAGGAACTGGGTGACGTCAAAGTTCTTCACCTCGCCAGCAACAACGTAGGGGGCGTACGGCGTTGGGTCCCAGTGGGTGATCTGCGCGATGCCGCTGCGACCCTCGGTGAGAGATGTCCAAACGTCGCCCACGGTGTTGCCGATCGGCGAGACGATGCCGAGTCCGGTGATGACGACGCGTCGCGTGTGATCTGGTTCGCGCATGCTGCTACTCCTTCACTACTTAGGCTGCCGGGCTTACTTCTTCAATGGAGAGGATCTCGGCGCCGTCGGCCGATGGGATGCGCTTGACGAGTCCAGCGAGCACACGACCCGAGCCGACCTCGATGTAGCGCTGCGTGCCTGCTGCGGCCATGGCGTTTACCGCGGCGATCCAGTCGACGCCACCGGTGAGGTGGTTCGAAAGTTCGTCGCGCAGCTGTGCGGCGGTGGTGATGCGCGCAGCCGTGGCGTTGGCGAGCATCGGTGTCTTCGGATCAGCGATGGTGACGGCGGCGAGCGCCTCGCGCATTCCGGCGGCCGCCTCTTCCATCAGTGGTGAGTGGCTGGCGATGCTGACTTGTAGTCGCACGGCGCGCTTGGCACCGGCGGCACTTGCGGCGGCAACGGCCGCCTCAATGGCGGCGACTTCGCCCGAGAGCACGATCTGTCCTGGCGAGTTGCGATTGGCGAAGACCAAGATGCCGAGCTTTGCGCCAGCGGCGATCACGTCAGCCTCGGCGCTCTCTGGGAGGCCGAGGATGGCGGCCATGGCGCCGGGTCGTCCGCCGCCCGAGGCCTGCATCAGCTCGCCGCGTCGGCGGGCGAGTCGTACGCCATCGGCAACGGAGAGTGCGCCCGCGGCAACCGCTGCGGCGTACTGGCCGGCCGAGTGCCCGGCGATCAGGATCGGTTCGTCGAGTGTGGTGCCCACAGCGGCGGCGCGTTCGCGCGCGGCGGCAAGCAAGGCGATGGAGATCGTGAGGATCGCGGGCTGTGCGACTTCGGTGCGTTCGAGGGCCTCAACGGGGCCGGTCGCCATCAGCTGGCCGAGCGGCTCGCCGAGGGCGGCTTCAGCCTCCGCCAGCACGGCGCGTGCGGCGGGGGAGGCGGCGAGGGCGGCGGCACCCATGCCGACGCTCTGCGAGCCCTGCCCAGGGAAGATCCACGAGGTGATCGGTGACATGCGGGGAATCGTAGCCTCCCCCATAGGGCGCTGCGCTAATGTATGCGCATATGCATACACCTCGCCGCAGCCGCATCTCTGAGCTCACGAAGGCCGCCGAAGGGCTGCGCAGCCGCTTGCCTGCCGCAGTGCGCGTTGCTCGTGGCGAGATGGGTGAGAGCCCGCTCGATGAGGTCTCGCGACGCCGGCAGAGCCTCGGTGAGATCGGCGGGCGCATCGTCTCCATTCGCCGCCTCTGGCGCGAGCTCGTGCTTTCGACGGCGCAGCAGTTGGCACCGAGCGAGCTCTCTCTGGCGCAGGTCGCCGCCCTCTATCTGCTCGCCGATGGGAAGCCACGATCGGTGGGAGAGATCGCGCGAGACCTTGGCCGCTCGCATTCGGCAACGAGTCGTCTGGTGAGCTTCCTCCATGAGCGTCGCTATCTGCGCGCCGCGCCAACGAGTGATGGGCGAGTGCGTCGATCGCAACTGGCTGCAAGTGGTGAAGCGCTGCTGACATCGATCGATCGCGGTCGCGCGGAGCAGTTTGTGGATGTGGTGCGGCGACTGCCGAAAGCGGAGCGCGGTCTGGTTGCTGCAGCGGTTGCCGCACTGGCAACGCGCGCGCCGGTTACTCCCCCGCGTACCCCATAGCCACGTCGTAGAGAACCTCAACGCCCCAGGCGAGGGCCTCTTGCGAGACACGTTCGTCGATGCCGTGGAAGCGCTCCATGAAGCGCTCCTTCGGATCGAGCAGATACGGTGAGAATCCGTACGTTGGAATACCGGCCGGGACGGTGATCTTTGCGTCGGTCGCATACGGCGCGACGGCGGGCATCATGATCGCCTCACTATCGCGTGTGCGAATCGCAGCACTTGCGATACCGAGGATCTCGTGATCCATCGGATTGCTTACGGCGCCACCATATTCGATGAGGTCAAGCTTCACGAACGGCGCAAGGTCTGCGCCGATGCGGTCGAGCATGTTGCGCTCTGCCGCTTCGCGCGTGGTGCCCGGCAGGATGCGGCTATCAACGGTGAGGGTTGCCAATCCTGGCAACACGTTGGAGCGAATGCCTGAGGCGAGGATCGTTGGCGCGAACGTATCGCGCAGCACGGCTCGCAGCGCTCGCAGGAGTTCGGGGGCGCAGCCCGCAGCCGACGCCTCGGCGTTCAGCTCCTTGGCGTCGTCAAAGGTCTTCTCGCTGAGGAGGCGCTCGAGGCGACCGATCGCCCCAGCTGGGAGGGCGGCACGAAGTGCGGCAAGAAGCGCCTCGTTCTCGGGCACGATCTGAACCGGGCCTGGCACCGAGACGCGCTCCACCACCTGGGCGGCACGGAGCAGGGCGTTGTCGCTGTCGGGCATCGAGGCGTGACCCCAGCGGCCGCTGACGGTGATGGTGAAGCGGGCGAAGCCCTTCTCGGCAACCTGAAGCGGGTAGATGCGACGACCAGCTGCGGTGATCGTCATGCCACCCGCCTCAGTCAGGCCAACCGCGGCCTCAAGCCAGTGCTTACGGTCTTGCAGAACGAGGGCGATCCCCTCGAGGCCACCCGTCTCTTCGTCGGCGGTGGCGGTGAGGATGATGTCGCGGCGCAGGCCAGGGATCACATCCTTGGCTGGGTTGAGACCGGCGGCGCGAGCGCGCTCGCAGAGGAGTCGAATCACGCCGACCTGCACCGCTAGGGCGCCCTTCATGTCAACGGCGCCACGACCCCAGATGTAGCCATCTTTCACGACGCCCTCGAATGGGTTCACCGTCCAGCCGTCTTGATTGGCAGGAACAACGTCAAGATGCGCGAAGAGGAGGAGTGCTCCGTCTTTCGGATCGCGTGGGTCAAGGTTTGGATTGGCAGCGGAGGCGCTGCCGCGCAGTCGTACGCTGACATTACCGCGGTCTGGGATTGGCTCAAAGAACTCCGGCTCCAGGCCTTCTCGTCGGAGCAGCTCAATGAGCACCTTGGCGGCACGCGTCTCGTTCCCCGGTGGGTTCACGCTCTCGGCGCGAATGAGCTGCACCAGATCGTCGCCCGCCTCGGCACCGATGCGCTTTAGCAGTGCGGCATCAACAGATGCGGAGGGGAGGCCTTTTGGGAAGTGATCCGCGGCGGTGGCGGTGAAGCGCGAGGCGCCGCTCACTGGCCAACTCCGGCGATCGTGAGGATGAGCTGCAAGATGAGTGCGCCAATCGTCACACCAACGAGTCCGCCGACGATGAGCTTGATTCCGCGCATCCCTGCACGATCATCGGCATCCGCCTTGGTCTGCTGGGCTTGGGTGAGTTGGTCGCCGCCAGGGATGGCGGGGGCGTCGAGGCCGCGGAGGCCGCCACGTGGATCTTTTGGATCAACTCGCTTGGCTGCGCTCATCGGTCGGTTGACCCTTTCAGCGCCTTGGCGAGGCGCACCCCTGTGGTGATGGCGCCATCTGACGCGCTGCTCACCAGGGCAGCGTACTTCGCCCAGACGCCGCCAGCGTAGTGTGGTGCGGGGGCGCGCCAGGCGGCGCGGCGGGAGGCGAGCTCGCTCTCGGCGACTTCGATGCGCAGCTCGTGCGAGTCGACGTCGATGGTAACGGTGTCACCTTCATGCACGAGGGCGATCGGCCCGCCGAGTGCAGCCTCAGGCGAGATGTGGGCAACCATGAAGCCGTGGGTTGCGCCAGAGAAGCGGCCGTCGGTAATGAGTGCCACCTCGTCGCCAAGCCCTTGGCCCACGAGTGCGGCGGTCACGGCGAGCATCTCGCGCATCCCTGGTCCACCGACTGGTCCTTCGTAGCGAATGACGACGACGTCGCCCGCAACGATGCCGTTGGCGCGAATGGCGGCGAAGGCGGCCTCTTCGGAATCGAAGACGCGCGCTGGTCCACTGTGATGTCGGCGCTCGTGCCCGGCGAGCTTCACGATCGCACCCTCGGGTGCGAGGCTGCCGCGTAGCACGGTGAGGCCGCCCGTCTTCTTGATCGGGTTGTTGATTGGGCGAATCACATCTTGCCCCGCGCGCTCGTTCGCCTGCGATGCGATCTCGCCCATCGTTCGTCCGTCGACGCCCTGCTCGTTGAGATGTAGCAGACCGCCAGCGGCAAGTTCGCGCAACACCAGCGCGATGCCACCTGCCTTATAGAGATCGAGTGCGGCGTATGAGCCACCGGGAATCAGGTTGCCGATCACCGGCGTCGACTCACCGAGTCGTTCGAAGGCTTCGATCTCGAGGGGAAGGTCGAACTCGCGAGCAATCGCGAGCAGGTGCAGCACCGCGTTGGTTGAGCCGGCGGTTGCACCGACCGCGCGAATCGCATTCTCGAGGGCCTTGCCGGTGACGATGTCGCGCGGCTTTAGGTTCTTGCGCACCATCTCCACGGCGATCTCGCCCGAGCGCTCGGCGGCGGCGATCTTGTCGGGGTCGGTTGCGGGGATGCCGTTGAGGCCGGCGGGGGAGAGGCCGATCACCTCGAGCGCCATGCTCATCGTGTTGGCGGTGAACTGACCACCGCAGGCGCCCGCCCCTGGGCAGGCGGCGTTCTCAAGATCCCAGAGCTCCTCGGCGGTGATCTTCCCCGCGTTGTACGAGCCGACCGCCTCGAAGACGCTCTGCACCGTCACATCCTTCCCCTTATAGGAGCCTGGAAGGATCGTGCCGTTATAGAGGACGAGTCCAGGAATGTTCAGGCGGCCGAGTGCCATCGCGGCACCTGGGCTGGTCTTGTCGCAGCCGGTGAGGCAGACGATGCCGTCAAAGCTGTGCCCCATGGAGACGAGCTCAATGGAGTCGGCGATGATCTCGCGCGAGATGAGCGATGCCTTCATCCCTTCGGTGCCCATCGCCACGCCGTCGGAGACGGAGATGGTGCCGAACTCCATCGGCGTGCCGCCCGCGCGTCGAATGCCGCGCTTCACCGCTTCGGCAAGCTCGCGCTGATTTAGGTTGCACGGCATCGTCTCAATCCAGGTGGTGGCAACGCCGATGATTGGCTTGGCGAGATCTTCGTCAGTGAAGCCGACCGCCTTCAACATTGCGCGCGCTGGAGCGCGATCCGGCCCGTCGGTCATGGCGGCGGAGTGCCGCTTCGCCGGATCGCTCGCGCGGTCGTACGGGTTCTTGCTCATCGCGGCGTGTTCGGCTGCAGCGTGTTGATCGTGCCCGGGTGCGCCGTCTCGTGCGCCAGAATCTTTTCGCCCTGCGTGCGGATGTAGTCGAGTTCGTCGAGACCATCAAGCAACATCTTCTGGCTGAAGAGGTCAATCGGGAATGCGTGCGTTGCGCCGTCGGGCGTCGTCATAGTTGCGGCGGCAAGGTTGATCGTGACCGTTGCGGCGAGGTCTTCTTTGGCGATCTGCATCAGCGTGGCGTGGAGTGGTGCCGGCAGCACGATTGGCAGAATCCCGTTCTTGAGTGCGTTCGACTTGAAGATGTCGGCAAAGCTGGTGGCGAGGATCGCCTTGATGCCGAATGCGCCAAGGGCCCACGGCGCATGCTCGCGGCTGGAGCCGGTGCCGAAGTTGTCGCCCGCAACGAGGATGCCGTGGCCGGCGTAGCGCGGCTCATCAATCACGAACGGTGGGTTCTTCTTGGTGCCATCGGCCTCAAAGCGCCAATCGTGGAAGAGGGCATCGGCGAGGCCCGCCTTGTCGATGACCTTCAGGTAGCGCGCTGGAACGATCTGGTCGGTGTCGACGTTCTCGGCGGGGAGTGGCACGAGCCCCGTGGTGAAGGTGCCGACCTTTGGGGCGGCCATCAGCGGCTCATCCCTGGAAGCGTGCGTGGATCAGCGATTACGCCGGTGAGGGCGGTGGCGGCGGCGGTGAGCGGCGAGGCCAAGAAGGTGCGGCCCCCCTTCCCTTGACGCCCCTCGAAATTGCGGTTCGAGGTGCTGATCGCGTACTCGCCTGGGGCGAGCTGATCGCCATTCATGGCGATGCACATGGAGCAGCCCGCCTCGCGCCAATCGGCACCGGCGTCGCGGAAGATCGTGTCGAGCCCTTCGCGTTCGGCCTGTCGCTTCACGTCGGCCGAACCAGGGACCACCATGACGCGCACGCCCTTTGCGACCGTCTGGCCCTTGAGAACATTCGCGGCGAGGCGCAGGTCGCTGATGCGACCGTTGGTGCAGCTCCCAATAAAGACGGTGTTGACCGGTCGACCAATGATGCTGTCGCCCGCACGTAGATCCATGTACTCCAGCGCGCGGGTGAGTGCGCGCGCGGCGGCAGGGTCAGTCTCATTCGCTGGATCCGGAATCGTTCCGCTAATCGGCAGGCCCATCCCTGGGTTCGTGCCGTAGGTGACCATCGGCTCCAACGTGTTTGCATCAATGACGATCTCTTTGTCGTAGGTTGCACCTTCATCACTGGTGAGCGTTCGCCAGCGCGCGACGGCGGCATCCCAATCAGCGCCCTGTGGCGCATGTGGTCGACCCTTCAAGTAGGCGAAGGTCGTTTCGTCGGGAGCAACGAGTCCGGCGCGTGCGCCACCCTCAATGCTCATGTTGCAGATCGTCATGCGCTCTTCCATTGAGAGTGCGCGAATCGCCGAACCCGCGTATTCAAAGACGTGCCCGGTGCCGCCACCAACGCCGATGCGCGCGATCAGCGCAAGGATGATGTCCTTGGCGGAGACGCCTGGTCGCAGCGTTCCATCGACGCGCACGAGATAGGTCTTCGGCTTGCGCTGCAGCAGGCACTGGGTGGCAAGGACCATCTCGACTTCACTGGTGCCGATGCCGAAGGCGAGTGCGCCGAACGCACCGTGGGTGGCCGTGTGCGAATCGCCGCAGACAATGGTCGCGCCAGGCTGGGTAAGGCCGAGCTCTGGCCCAATAACGTGCACGATCCCCTGGTTCGGTGACTCCCAGCCGTGGAGCGGGACGCCGAACTCGGCGCAGTTTGCCTCGAGTTGCTTCACCTGGGCGGCGGCCATCTCATCGGCGATCGGCAGGTTGCGCGGGGTGGTTGGAATGGAGTGGTCGGCGGTGGCTACCGTGCGGTCAGGGCGGCGAACCTTCAGCCCGCGGCTGCGGAGACCGGTGAATGCCTGAGGGCTGGTGACCTCGTGCACAAGGTGCAGGTCGATCGCGAGGATGGCGGGCGCCCCCTCCTGCTGATCGACAACGTGCTGGTTCCAGATCTTTTCAATGATGGTCTGCGGCATAGAGCGAGCCTACCAGAGGGCGAAACTCACCCCAGTGCTTCGAGCCACCACTTCAGCACCAGATGGATGCGTGCCGACCAGGCGCGCTCACTGTGATCGTGGCCCGGAAACGGGGTGGTCAGCACATCGCTGCCGTACTGCCAGCCGCGGGTTGCAAGATCGGCGTCGAAGCGTGCCTGATATGGGGCGTAGGCGGCATCAAGCGTTTGGTCGCCGTAGTCCATCCAGATGCGATGGCGGCCGGGTGGCGGGAGCAGATCGGCGAGGCCCGCCCCCATCAGGCCGCCGCCGAGCGGCAGGTGCGTGGAGAGGGCGAGCGCCGACCCCCAGGTTCCTGGGTATCGCGCCAACGCATAGAGCGATGCAAGCGCCCCCATCGACGAACCGCAGACGGCGGTCCGCTCGCGCGATGCGGTGATGCCAAACGTTTTGCGCGCCCACGGCACCACCTTCGTTGCGAGCACCTCTTGGTACTCATCGCCGCGGAGCGTGTGATCGTTGATCGCCCACGAAACCGTTGGCCCACCGATCTCGTCCCAGATCTGCGGGTAGCGCTCCATCACCGCTTGCGGGGCAAGCTCCTGGAAGCGGCGACGCTCGTCGGGAACCCACACCGCCACGATCAGCGGCTGTAGCTCCGGGCGCACCGGTGCGATCTCGCGCTCCACCGCCTCGACGACACCCCACGTCACGCCAACCGTAGAGGTCTCCGTATTGAAGACATTCTTGCCGTCGTGCATGACCAAGAGTGGCGTTGTGGGCGAGAGGGTCGGGGGTACCCAGACCTCGATCGCATGTCGTCCAATCTGATGATGGGTGATCTTCATGGCGCGAGACTAGCGCGCGGCGTGGGATACTGCCGCCATGAACGCGAAGGTTTTTGGCCCGCTCTTCTCGCGCGTTGGGATCCTCCCTGCGGTCGCCGCACAAGATGCTGCGGTCTTGTCGGCATGGGCCGACGCCGCCGTTGACGCGGGTGTGCCAGCGCTCGAACTCTTCCTGCGTGGCGAAGGGGCCGAAGCCGCAGTAACTGCCGCGATCACCTCGCTGCGCTCCTCCCATCCAACACTTGCCATTGGCGCTGGGAGCGTCTACGACGCGGCAACGGCGAAGCGCATGATCGATGCGGGCGCACAGTTCCTTGTGTCGCCAATTACCG
>CAIJIA010000091.1 GCA_903820655.1 uncultured Chloroflexota bacterium | reverse complement strand
GAGGCGACCGAGAACTTGTAGCCCGGCACGGGCGACTCGGTAAGGGTGGCGCCACCCAAAACGGAGCGGCGCTCGAGGACGATGACCTTCAGTCCAGCCTTCGCGAGGTACGCCGCGGTAGTGAGGCCGTTATGCCCACCGCCTACAACGATCGCGTCGTACCGTTCTGCCACTGTTCCTCCCAATCTCGCCCCGAATCGCTAGGATGCGGGTGCGGGCAATGGTACCGCTTAGGCCGCTGAGAGAGAGGGAGGGACGCATGCCGCTCGAGACGCCGTTCCACTCCCGCACGGCAGAACTAAACCAGGCACGCCGCTGGCGCAACTGGTCGGGATTCTTCATCGCCGACTCCTATATGCCAGCGCACGACTTGGAATACCATGCCGTCCGCTTCTCGGCCGCCCTCTTCGACATCACGCCAATGTGCAAGTACCGCCTGACCGGCCCCGACGCCGCCAAGCTCGTCGACCGCGTCATCACCCGCCGCGTGGATCGCATCAAGCCGATGAAGGTCATCTACACCCCATGGTGCGATGAGACCGGTCGCGTGCTCGATGACGGCACCGTTGCGCTGCTCTCTGACGGCTCCTACTTCTGGACCGCCGCCGAGCCACAGCACGGCTGGCTCGAGGCCGCATCAGAAGGCCTGAACGTCACCATCGAAGACCAGACCGAAACGATCTGCGGACTCTCGTTGCAGGGGCCGCGCTCGCGCGAAGTGCTTTCGGCTGCCGTTGGGCGCGACATGAGCGACCTCGGCTTCTTCGGCCGCGCCGACGTCACCATCGGCGGCGTTGCCGTTGGCGTGTCGCGCACCGGCTACTCGGGCGATCTCGGCTACGAACTCTTTATGCCCTTCGGCACGGCCCTCCCCGTGTGGGATGCGCTGATCGCGGCGGGCGAGGCGCACACCCTGCGTGTGGCCGGCATGGAGGCGCTCGACGTGGCGCGACTCGAGGCGGGCCTGATCATGGCCGGCGTCGACTACTTCTCGTCGCGCACCGCACATCACCCGAGCCAGGCGGTCTCACCGTACGAGATCGGCTTCGATCGACTCGTGGACCTCGACAAGCCATCGTTCATTGGCAAGCGCGCTCTCATGGATGAAGTGGCCGCAGGCGGCCCACCCGATCGACTCGTGGGCCTCGAGCTCGACCTGAATGTGTTCGAGAACGCCTACCTCGACCTTGGCTACCCAATTGAGCATCCGCTGCGCGCCTGGCGCAAGGTCATTCCCCTCACGCGCAAGGGCGACACCATCGGCCGCGCCACGAGCGGCACCTTCTCGCCGCTGCTGAAGCGCTCCATTGCCCTCGGCCGACTCCCAGCAAAGCACGCAGTGCCGGGCACGATCGTTGGCTTGGAGTGGGCGATTGAAGAGACCCGCCACGAGATTCCTGCAACCGTGGTGCCGCTCCCGTTCCTCGACCTGCCGCGCAAGCGCAGCTAAAGTCGCGCCGCTCGCTCCAGAGGGATCCCCCACGCGCTGCTAATCCGCTCCGCGGTCAGCACCTCTGCTGGTGTTCCATCGGCGGCGATGGTGCCGTCTGAAACCAAGATCACGCGCGAG
>CAIJIA010000090.1 GCA_903820655.1 uncultured Chloroflexota bacterium | reverse complement strand
GGTCGAGGGGACGGGCGCCGTGCAGTGGGTGACTCATGTGCGTAAGGGTACCATCGCGCCCCGCAAGGGAGCCCGCTACCAGAGGTCGTCGCCCTCGCCCTTTACCGGCGTTCGCGTGCGATTCAGGGCGTGGTCTTCATGTTCGCTCGCCGCCTTGCGCGCGGCGTCGATGGCGGCTTGTAGCGCTCCTGCGCCGCCGACCAAGCCATGCGGCGCCTCAAATAGGTGATCTGGGAGACCCGCCTTCTCATCCTTCGCGCGACCCTTCGTCTCACCAAGGAAGGGCATGCCGAGTCGCTCCACCGCGTCGAGTGAGGCGCGCAGCACCGCACCCTTGGCGGCAACGACGGCGCGCACCTCGTCGGCCTCCTCTTGTTCACTGATCTGTCGTCCGCGCAACGGCTGGGCAATGCGTCCGACGTCGAGCCAGGCCTGGTGGTAGCGATCCATCTGCCCCCATGCTGACGACAGGAGTGCATCGCTCGCCGCGAGCCAGGTGTTCAGCGCCGCGCGCGACGGGGCACGCGCGATGCGATCGCCCTGATCGATCAGGTCTTGGGTCTGACGAACGAGATCTTCGCGCTTCATGCGCGGTTAGCGATCGCCGGCGGCGCGGTCACTCTTGGCGAAGGCGGTCAGCTCGGCGCGGCAGGCCTCGTGCGACTTGGCGACCTGGCGCTCCAGCCAGCCGGTCATGCGCGAAGAATCTTCGAGCGTCACCACAGCGCCCTGGTCGCCATCTTCCACGATGAAGCCGGTCGTGGTGCGGAAGTCGCTAAACCAGTTCGCCTGCAGCTGCAGCAGCTCGTCGGCCACAACCCTGCGCTCAAAGAGCCAGTCGAGGTGCACCGCATTGAGCGCGTCGGCAATGTCGGCGAGTCGCTCGCGAGTGCCGCGGCTCCGCGCCAGCATCAGCGTTGCCACGCGCACCGCCGTGAACGGCGAACGTGCCTCAGCGATCACCGGAGGCCAAGGAAGCGGAAGGGTGGCGTTGTCAGGTTTGCTCATGACCGACAGTATCGCACCACCCATAAAAAGAGACGACCCCCGCACCAGCGGGGGCCGCCTCTTGTCGTTTCTTTAGAAGCGGACGCTTACGCGCGACGCTCCTTCTTCGAAAACGCCAGACCTGCAACTGCGAACAGTGCCGCCGCGAACGCGAGCATCGCGCTCATTGGCGACCAGGCCGTATTCGTTGGCGGGAGTGGCGGCGGTGCCGCTGCCGTCAGTGTCATGCCGTAGCTCACATCAAAGGTATAGCTTGCACCAGCTGCAAGTGTGCCGATTTTTACTGCTACCCCAATATCAGTGTCGTTTAAGACCGGGTCGCCCTTCACAATATTGACGTCAGTTCCGTCCCAATTGTTGTTAGGGGTACTCTGATCGCAACCCACATGCGCGCGCGCGTTTGTGTCGCTGCTAAACATCAGTAGCGCCGTGTCGACAGAATCGTACGAAGCAGTTGCCTGCACAACGGCAATTCCGTCGTCGGCAATTGTTTTTGTGACGTTATTTGCGGTATCGAACCAACCGCCCGCAGCCTTCACGTTATCAGGGTCTACGCAACGGCCATAGTAAATATCATCAATAGCAGCACCAGTTGTGTTTGATACCGTGACGTGCATCTTCAGCACGACATCATCCACAATCGAATACACCTGTACTAGTCCCAGCCCGTTGAATGCAGAATCCATCGTCCAGGTTTCGCAGATGCCTGAACATACACTCCACGTGCCGAGTCCGAGTGCACTGCCACCATCCCCGTTGTTGCCGCCCGAATTGGCGCCGACTGCCAGCGAGAACCCTTCAAATGGGCTGCCAGGCTTGAAGAAGTCACCGATGTCGGCGCCTGTTCCCCAACCATCGCCGTTGTCATAGGTGAAGCCCAGCATGTCATCACCGGCTACTGACCATACGGCCGGATCGTGTTGATCGGATCGGGTGTGGGAGCCCGCGGGGGCGTTTCCAACGCTACCAAATGCACCGTTCTGCTGAATCCCGACGTTGACGTGGGTTCCGAGCAAGAATCGGTCCGTTGAATCACTTCCGCCACCAACGGCATATGTTGGGGCGATTCGTGCGGTGAGCACAAGTGACAGTGAGACGGCGGCTGTAACAACGCCGCGACGCAATGCGTTACCTCTCATTGGAATAGTCCTCCGTGCGGGCAAATTGACTTGAGTCCGGCGGTCCCAAGTGTTCACGCTACGCGAGAGGCTACCAGAATTCTAACGGCGGAGTTCAGACGCTTAGAGCAGCTCCCCATGCGCCGCGGCGCTCGGCTCGCCCTCTTTCGGACGTGCGATGGTGCCGGCTGGGAGCACCTCGAGAGGCTCACGTGCTGTGCCCTCAACGGCGCCGCCGATGCCGAGTGGCTGCCACTTCGACGGATCCTGCAGGCGATGTGCCTCGGTGTTGCCGCGCGAGTGCATCTCGGCGTGGCCCTTCGGCTCGATCCACATCTCATGGCCGGCGAGGAGACCGAAGATCCCCTCTTGCCCTGGCTCAGGGCGTGAGCCGCGGCAGTCGACACACTTGGTGGCGTCGTGTCGCGTGTAGTGCTCAGGCTCTTCGTAGGTGCTGATGTACCCCTCGTAGTTGCGCAGCACCACCTTGTGATCGCTGTACGAGATCAGATAGTTCGGCATCACTGGAATCTTGCCGCCACCACCTGGTGAGTCGATGACGTAAGTCGGCACCGCGTAGCCGCTGGTGTGACCGCGCAGGCCCTCGATGATTTCGAGGCCCTTGCCGACCGGTGTACGGAAGTGGCCAGAACCTTCGACGAGATCGCACTGATAGATGTAATACGGGCGGATGCGATTCTCGACGAGCTTGTGCACCAGCTTGCGCATGATGTGCACGCAGTCGTTCACGCCCGCGAGCAACACCGACTGATTGCCAACTGGAATGCCGGCGCGCGTGAGCTTGTCAACGGCGCGCGACACTTCTGGGGTGATCTCCTGCGCGTGGTTGAAGTGCAGGTTCATCCAGAGTGGGTGGTACTTGGCAAGCATCTCGCAGAGCTCGTCATCAACGCGCTGCGGCATGAAGACGGGGACGCGCGAGCCGATGCGAATGATCTCGATGTGCGGAATGTCGCGCAGGCCGCGCAGAATCTTTTCGAAGAGCTTCGGCGCAAGGGTGAGCCCGTCGCCACCGCTAATGAGTACGTCGCGCACCTGTGGGGTGCGGCGCAGGTAGTCGAGCTGCGCTTCGTGATCCTTGCTGTTGAAGTTCTGCGTTGGATCACCCACGATGCGCGAACGCGTGCAGTAGCGGCAATATGATGCGCACTGCGTGGTGACAAGCATCAGCACGCGATCTGGGTACCGGTGCACCAGACCTGGTACTGGGGAGTGGCGATCCTCGCCGAGCGAGTCTTCCATCATGGCGGTGAAGGCCTGCTGCTCAGAACCGACCGGAATCACCTGGCGGCGAATCGGATCATTCGGGTCTTTCGGGTCGATCAGGCTGATGAAGTACGGGGTGATGTCGACGCGGAACTTCCCCTCGGCGGAGAGGCCTTCGCGCTCGTCGTCGGTGAGCTCGAGGATCTCGCCGATCTCTTCAAGCGAGTTGACGCGGTTGCTGAGCTGCCAGCGCCAGTCGTCCCACTGCTCGTTCGGTACGTCGGCCCACTTCGGCGCGCGGCGGCTGCGGAGTGGCTGGCCATCGGCGCCAAGCGCCTTGGCTGGATCGCGGGGATTCACCCAAGCGGCATCGGCGGCAGCTGCCGCGGCGGCGTTGCTCTTCAGAATCTCTGTTGCGTCCATGCCGTGCCTCCTACTCCCAGGCGGGTGCCCCATGGGGGGCTGGATAGGGAGTATGCACGGTGCATAGGGCTCTGGGTAGCCCCGGCGCGTTAGGCGGTGAGCCGACCTCGCGTGCGCGTGCGTGCCGACCCGCCCTCGTCAAGGTTTAGCGGGCTGGTTCGCACCATGTAAAAGCCCAGTAGGCCAATCAAGAGTGCCGGGACCATGAGTTCGAAGTACAAGAGCGTGTACCCGATCAGCGCAATGATGACGGCAAGGAGCAGCGGGCCGGCCCAGGCACGGCGAGCAAGACTCAAGCGAACCGCACGTCGCGCCGCTCGTGGATCGCGATGGGCGATGCGGCGCTCGCGAATGCCGAGTGCAGTCAAGAGAACGATGAGTACGAGCAGCCACCATGGCGCAGATTCACGCAGTGGGATGTAGCGAACAAGCTTCTTCTGGGGGGCGATTATGCGCACGACCGCCGTTGTCGCGTTGTCGAATGTTCGGACAGATTCCATCGCTGCATCGCTCAAGGTGATAACGCCTTGATCATCGGCGACTATGTTGGCGATCGTCCTACTGCCAACGATGCGGAAGCGGTGCGCGCCAGCGCCGAGTGCACTCAGCGGAACAGCACCATCGAGCGACGCAATTCCATCTGCTCCAACAATTGCTACGCCAACAATCAGTCGGTCACTTTCAGCAACAAGATAGACACGCGTTCCTGGGACATAGGTATTCGCGCGCGCAATAATCTTCAGCCAGCGACCGCTTGCGCTCTTCTCTGCCGCGGTGAGCGTACGAGCATTCGTCATCTCACATTCAACAAAGAGTTCGCCCGTTGCAACTGCTGGATCAATCGTTGGTGCTGCCGCTGCTCCGTCAGCACTTGAAATTACCTGCATTCCCGTTACTCCGGCGTAGTCCGTATTCAATCCACTGAGTGTTGCGGAGAGAAGATCTTCAATGGTGCTCGTTGGCACAACGTCAAGATCGGCAGGGAGCACTCCGGTCGCAACGGTGCGAACACCATCTACACGAATCGTCACCTCTTGGCCAGGCGTGAAGCCGTTGAGGTGCTCGCCTGCGACCTCGGGAATCGTCATCGTCGCGTCTGGACGCGGCGTTGGTGGTGGAGTTGGAGTTGGCGTTGGCGTTGCTGTCGGGGTCGGGGTTGGTGTTGGGGACGCCGCAGGTGCGTTCGCAGTGATCGTTCGCGTGCAAGTATTGCTGCCGGCTGCATTCGTTGCCGTCAATGTGACGGTGTACACACCGGCCGCAAATGTGTGGCTTGGGTTCTGCTGCGTTGACGTGCTCGAGTCACCGAACGTCCACTCCCATGAAGCGACGGCGCTTCCATTCAGCGCGTGACCGGTGAAATCAACGGTGAATGGCGCGGTGCCCTCTCCGCCGCTAATGCCACAGGTGATCAGCGGGGCAATAACTGGAGGTGGAGTTGGCGTCGGGGTAGGTGTTGGCGTAGGGGTAGGTGTTGGCGTCGGGGTAGGTGTAGCTGATGGGCTCGGCGCAGCCGTTGGTTGAGGCGTTGGTGTTGGGGTAGGCGTTGGAGTTGGGGTCGGCGTTGGAGTTGGGGTAGGCGTTGGAGTTGGGGTCGGCGTTGGAGTTGGGGTCGGCGTTGGAGTTGGAGTTGGCGACGGCGCCGGTGCATTGGCCGTGATGGTGCGAGAGCAGGTATCGCTGCCGCCCGCATTGGTCGCGGTCAGGGTGACGGTATAGACGCCCGTGGCGAACGTGTGGCTTGGGCTCTGCACGCTCGACGTACTGCTGTCGCCAAAGTCCCAGGCCCAGGTGACCACTGCGTCGCCGCTCAAGAGCTGGCCGGTGAAGTCAACGCTGAATGGCGCGGTGCCCTCGCCGCCGCTGATACCGCAGGCGATCACTGGCGCGACGACTGGTGTTGGGGTTGGGGTAGGCGTTGGGGTTGGGGTCGGCGTTGGAGTTGGGGTCGGCGTTGGTGTTGGGGTCGGCGTTGGCGTTGGAGTTGGAGTTGGGGTCGGCGTTGGAGTTGGAGTTGGAGTTGGGGTCGGAGTTGGAGTTGGAGTTGGGGTCGGAGTTGGAGTTGGAGTTGGGGTCGGAGTTGGCGTTGGCGTTGGGGTAGGCGTCGGAGTTGGCGTTGGGGTAGGAGTTGGGCCCGGATTTACATAGAAGCTCTGCTCAACATACGAAGCGGCGTTATAGGCATCGTTGCCAACCTGCACCGCGCGAACCGTGCACCAACCGGGTGCGACGAGTGTGACTGACGTTCCACTAACGGTACAGACGTCAGTGGTTGCTGTCACAAGGAACGAGACCGCCAATCCGCTCGATGCTGTTGCTCCAATCGTGAATGGTGATGCGGAGACACCAAACGTTTTGTCGGCAAGTGCATCAAACGTAACGGTTTGATCTGCCTTCACGACGGTGATCGAGAGTTGGCGTTCTACGGTGGATGATCCGTCGTTGACTACGACATAGAAGTACGTCGTTCCCGAAGCGGTCGGTGTCCCTGAAATGGTTCCACCGCTGCTGAGTGAGAGTCCGGCCGGCAGTGCCGACCCAGACTTCAGCGTCCAGGTGTAGCTACCGCTACCACCCGAGGCCAGAAGGGCCGTGCTGTACGCGCTGCCAACAGTTCCGCCCGGCAGCGTGGTGGTGACAATGCCAAGCACCGAAGTCCATGCAGTCGTAAAGCTAATGACTTCGGACGCAAGCACCGTGCCAACACTATTCGTTGCCGACACTCGGTAGTAGTACGTCACACCAGCGGTCAGGCCCGAAATCGCCTTGGAAACGCTGGCGGCAGTTCCGGTTGCTGAGAGTGGCGACTCGAATGCATCGATACTGGTGCAGCTGCTAAGCAGCGGAGTTGTTCCGTAGCAGAACGAGACGGTGGTAGCGGCCCAGTTTGGATTCACCGTGCCGTTCAACGTGGCGGAGGTTGAGGTGACATCCGCCGCAGCAGTGGTTGTAGGCGACGGCGCTGCAGGTGTTGTAAAGCTCAGAATGGAGCCGTCTACGGTGGCATTGCTGTTCGCTCCACTGACTCGGAAGTAGTACGTCGTATTACCGGTAAGTCCCGAAAGTGCGTAGGTGACCGATGACCCGGTGATGCTCGCAGCCAGCGGTGATTGCGCCGCGGTGGCCGTGGTGCACGTCGACAGGGTTGGTGACGTGCCGTAGCAGAACGTGACCGAGGTGCTGAGGTTGCCTGGGTTGACGGTACCGCGCAGCGTGGCAGATGTAGAGGTGACGCTCGCCGCGGCAACGGTCGTGGCGGTCGGGTTAGCAGTAATCGTGACGGTGAACTGCTTGGTGGCCGTTGCGCCGACCGAGTCGGTGACCTGGACCGTAAAGGTGTAGGAGCCCATGGTGGTTGGGGTGCCGCTGATCACTCCGGTGCTGCTGGAGATCGAGAGCCCCGCTGGCAAGGTGCCTGCCGAGATGCTCCAGGTGTAGCCAGGCGTACCCGATGCGGCGGTCACCGTCTGGGAGTACGAGGTGCCGACAACCCCGTTTGACAGCGACGTTGTCGTGATGCCGAGAGCAACCAGGGCGGCATCGGTGGTGAATGACTTGATGTTGGCGTCGCTATCTGTTGTCGTCGCGACGGAGTTTGTGGCTGCAACGCGGTAGTAGTACGTGGTCGAAGGCGTGAGCCCCGTGAGGCCGTACGAGATGTTGACTGCAGTTACCCCGGCGACCAGTGGCGACTCGGCAGCGGTTGCCGTAGTGCACGAGACCAGCGTTGGGGATGTGCCGTAGCAGAACGACGCCGTTGCAGAGAGTCCGTTCGGATTTACGGTGCCGTTGATCGTGGCGCCCGTCGAGCCAACATTGGTCGCCGACGCTGTTGTGACGTCTGGCGCACCCGTGGTGCGGAAGCTCAGGATGGATCCATTGATCGTTGAGCTACCCGCAACCTGCGTTCCGTTATCCGCGACGACGCGGAAGTAATAGGTGGTGGAGGGCGAGAGGCCCGTCAGTGCCTTTGACACTGCCGTTGGTGTGATGCTCCCTGCGGCGAGCGTTTGAGACGGTGACGTCGTTGTACAGCCGACAAGGCCCGAATCCGTTCCGTAGCAGAAACTCACCGTCGTTGAAAGGTAGCCAGGGTTCACCGTACCGTTGAGCGTTGCGGTGGTTGAGGCTACCGACCCGGCAGCAGTGGTGGTGACAATTGGGGGGCCAGTCGTAGTGAACGACTGAATTGTCCCATAACCGCTTACGGTGTTCGTTGCTACTGCCTGCCAGTAATACGTTGTCCCTGGGGAGAGTCCGGTGATTGACACCGAATTCACCGCCGTTGGTGTTGTGCCAGTTAACGTGGTTGAAGAGTTTGACGTTGTCGTGCAGCCGCTCAACACACCATTCGTGGAGCTTGAGCCGGTGCCGTAGCAGAACGCGGTCGTTGTGCTGGCATTGTTCGCCGTGACATTGGCATTAAAGGTTGCGCCGCCACTTGTCACGCTACTCGTTGACGACGAGTTAACGGTTGGAGCGAACGGTGACGCAGCATTCGGACAAGAAGCTCCGTCATTCGGCGCCGTGAGTGTCGGAGTTGAGCCGGTGTCGAACACCGCCTTTACTACTGGTGCGGTCTGTGACACCTGCGCTGCGGGAATCTCATACATTTTGGAACCCGTGTTTGCGAAGAAGAACAGGTCTCCCGCAACGTCAGAATATGCGGCGCCATATGCAGTCGTTGGAGCGGTCAACGCGCTACCAGTTGACGTTGTGAAAGTGACCGCCTTTGTTGTAAGAACGTGTGTATTGAGGTTGACGATATAAAGAGTTGAGTTATTCAGGCCGTAACCAATATCCCCAAGTACTGTCAAGTCAAACGCGCCCCATGCAGTTGCCGCTGCTGTGTAGTGCGTACCTGAGATCGTTCCGGTCGCTGCGGCTGATGCGATCGTGCCGGATCCGCCCGGTGAGATATAGGTAAAGGTTGTTGTTGATGGTCTGGTCACAATCTCCACGCTTGTGGCGTTAAACGCAGCGGCATATCCACTTGGGCCGGAGGCAAGGTTGACTGTGACAATGTCACCTGGAAGCAGACCGTGGGCAGCCGAGGTCGTCACCGTTGCTAGCGTTCCGGCGCGACTTGCAGCGCTAATATTAGAAAGGTTAATTGCCGAGCTTGTGGCGCTGTGTAGGTTGAATGGGACACCCACTGGCGCCGTTGCCGTCGCTGGATCGCCGCTTGGAATAGTGATGCTCGTCCAGACACTGCCGCTCGTTGGGGCGCTAAGGAATTTGTTGTTACCCCAGAAGTCGCCTGCACCAGACGTGAGGGTTCCAGTGACCATTGATATGGCGTTGGTATACGGAGTGAACACACCACCCGCATCAATTTTATAGAGCGTGCTCCCGCTAATTCCGTACAAGTAGTTATCGGCCGGATTCCACGCGAGCGGATTTACGGTAGCGACGCTAGAGCTACCAACATTGGCGAACGTGTTGTCAGAAACCCTATAACTCAGAAGTACTTTCGCGGGAGTAGCCCCGCCTGTTGATGACTGATAGAACGCCGGCGTACAGGCGAACGCTGCGCCGACTGCCGCCTCGGCTGGACGCGGTGAAACCGCCTGCCCAAAGATCAGGATCGAGAGGCTGAGGAGAACGGAGATGCCCTGCGTAAAGCGCCGCGAGGCGCGCTTATGGCGATCCCCATTCAGCGGCGCGGGACGATTGAACGCGATGAATTCAGAATGGCGAGCCAATGTACTCCTCAAGTCCGTGATCGCACGAAACGCTGCGAATGCTTCAAATGCACTCGATTC
>CAIJIA010000089.1 GCA_903820655.1 uncultured Chloroflexota bacterium | reverse complement strand
AGTCCGCCGCGCAGGTCGAGTCCAAGCTTGGTCTCGATTGGGCGGGTGCCGCCACCTGTTCCACTTGCTGGGAGGCTCAAATTTGGGAGTAGGTCGATAGCCAGCGCCAAGAGCGCTGTCGCCAGAATCAGGTACGGGGTGTACTTACGCATTGCCGAGAATCCTAGCAGGGGTGCCCGTTATCCCCTCTCAGCCACGATCTGCGCCGAGAGCGGCGAGAATCCGTGCGGCAAGGGCGTCATCTACCCCTGGAACCTCGGCGAGCGATGCAGCGGGAGCAGCGGCGATCCCCGCGGCTGATCCGAACCTGCGCAGGAGTGCCTTTCGCTTTGTTGGGCCGAGCCCACGGATGCCATCCAGCCGGCTCGCCGTCGCAGCCCGACTACGCAGGGTGCGGTGATAGCCGATCGCGAACCGATGCGCCTCGTCGCGCAGTCGCTGCAGGAGGCGCAGTCCAGGGTCGGTGGCGGGGAGAAGAATCGGCGCGGAGGCGTCACGCAGCCAGAGCTCTTCGCGCTCCTTCGCGAGGCCAACGAGAGGTATCGTTAACCCTGCGGCATCCAGGACGGCGGCCGCAGCAGAGACCTGCCCACGACCACCGTCGATAACGAGAAGGTCGGGCAGGCTCCAAGCGCGTGACTCAGCCTCACCACTCCGTTGTGTGCGATCCGCTGCAGATCGGGCGAAGCGGCGCGTGAGTGCCTCCGCGTGCGCTGCGAAGTCGTCCTGTCCTGTCACCCCCTTAATCCGGAAGCGGCGGTACTCCTTCGGCGCCAACTGACCCTCTTGTGCAACGGTGAGGGAGGAGACGGTGAATGCCCCCTGGATAGTGCTGACGTCGACGCACTCAATGCGCGCCGGTGATGCATCAAGGTTGAGTGCGACGGCGAGCGCCGAGAGGGCGGCATCGGCGCGCTCACGATCGGCGTCCTCTTCGGCCTCGCGACGAATCAGCCACTCCTCTGCATTGCGTTCGGCCAGCCGCAGGATGCGCGCGCGATCGCCGCGCTGTGGCACGCGCATCTCAACGCGACCCTCACGACGCGCCGAGAGGAACTCGAGGATCTCTGGCTCGCTCACCTCCACAGCAGTCGCGATCGAGGGTGGGATCTCTCCTGCACGTGCGTAGTAGCTTGCGGCAAAGCCTGCAAGGAGCTCTGCATCGCCTGAGTCCCCCGCCTCCACTCGATGAACATCGCGTCCCACCAGCGCCGAGTCACGAATCTGGAAACAGGCAATGGCAACGTGGCGTCCATGGCGCGCGATTCCCAACACGTCCTCATCGGCCCGCCCTGAGGTCGGCACCTTCTGCTCGTCGAACGTCGTCTCAAGGGAGAGCACCGCATCGCGGATACGCGCGGCGTCTTCAAAGGCTTCGCGCTCGGCGGCGGACTCCATGCGTGTGGTCAGCATCGTGATCGCGGCACGGGAGCGGCCCCCGAGGAAGAGTTGCACTCCGTCAATCTCGCGCTGGTAGTCGGCGACCGGTATGTTGCCCAGACAGGGTCCCTGGCAGCGCTTCAAGTCGTAGAGCAGGCAGGGGCGCTCGAGTGCGCGCTCCATCGGCTTGATTGCAACCTCGCACGTTCGGAACTGGAAGAGGCGCTTAAGCGCCTCCATCGCAGCGTTCACCGAACCCGGTGTGGTGTATGGACCGAAGTAGCGTGAGCCATCGCGCACAAGGCGACGAGTGCGCTCTACGCGTGGATACGGATCGACGGTAACGCGAATGTAGGGGTAGCTCCGGTCGTCACGGAGACGAATGTTGTACTTCGGGAGATGCCGTCGCACCAGAGTTGCTTCGAGGAGAAGCGCCTCTTTTGTGGAGTCGGTGACTGTCCAATCGAGTGTCGCGACCTCTGCAATCGCGTCGCGAATGCGGTGTGCGCCTGGCTCACCACCCGCCTGCCAGTAGCTGCGAACGCGTTGGGTGAGATGCGTCGCCTT
>CAIJIA010000088.1 GCA_903820655.1 uncultured Chloroflexota bacterium | reverse complement strand
GCTCGCCCAACTCAATCTCAAAACTGGACTCTGGTCGAAGGTCGGCACGGGGCTCACCGGTAAAGGGATCTCTGTCAGGTCACTCTCGCTGGATGTGGAGAGCGGAAACCTGCTGGTCGGGGGCCACTTTACGCGCGCGGGCGGCGTCGCCTCGGCAAACATCGCCACGTGGAGCCCAGCACGCAAGCGATGGCTCGCCCTCGGCACCGGACTGAAATCTGACGTTGTCACCGCTGCACTCGCAAGCGACGGCACCGTCTACGCCGCCGGTCGGTTTGTTGATGGGCTGGTATCAACATGGAACCCCACAACAAAAGTCTGGAGCTCGATCGGTGACGCTCGACTCTTCTCTGACCTTCCGACGAGCATGGTCGTGGATTCGCTCGGCCACCCGTTGATCGGGCGTGGGGTCGGATGGTATGGCGACGCCGTGCAAATGATTGAACCTGCCGCCCCTGGTGGTTGGATCGCGCTGGGTGGCGGCGTGAGTTACCCGCGACGCACAGCGTGGGTCACAGCAATGGCCACGCTCAGCGACGGCACCATTGCAGTTGGTGGCTACTTTGCAAAAGCCGGCGCACTGGACTCACCGAACCTTGCGGTGTGGGATCCCATCACGCAGCGGTATACGACCATCGGTACTGGACTTGCGATTGAGCCCGACGCCCTCGCGCCGAGCGCATTTGCAACGGTCTATGCCGCCACACGAGTGCGGAGCGCCGCTCCTGGTGGTAACGGTGGGCGCTGCATTGGGGTCTGGGCGACTCAGGCACCTGGCGCGCCCGTTGGCGCGACACTTACGGCGGGTCGCGGCACGATTCGCGTCAACTGGACGCTCCCTGCCGATTCCACCCTTGCAACTGGATGGATCGCAACCGCTACCGCCAAGGGCCGCACGACGCGCAGCTGCACCGTTGCCGGATCAACGGTAGCCCCAGTCGTAGGAACCTCGGCGCACTGCACGATCACCAGCCTCGTGAAGGGGGTCAGCTACAAGGTGACCCTCGTTGCCTGGTCCGCGCCGGCTGGGCCATCCCCACGCATTGACATCGGCGCGATCAAGACGCTGCGCTGATGCGGCGTTTAGTACGAGCAACATGGTGCGCTGTGGCTCTCGCCCTCGTACTCGTTTCATGCTCTGTTTCGGTGGCCCCAACCGAGTCACCGAGCCCACCATTAACGCGAACGCAACCGTTCAAAGTGGTCGGCTACATTACGCCCGCCGCGAACATTGACGCGATCGACTTCTCGCTCCTGACTCACGTTAATTACTCCTTCCTCATTCCACGGGCGAATGGCACCACGCGACCGTTCGGCGCACCGAACCATCTGCGTGCGGTCGTCGCGGAAGCAAAGAAACATGACGTCAAGGTGCTCATCGCTGTTGGGGGCTGGGGCTGGGATAAGGAGTTTGAGACGCTCGCGGCTGATCCGGTGGTCCGCGCAAAGCTGGCGAAGCGCATGGCGGAGTTCTGTGACACCTATCACCTCGATGGCGTTGACATTGACTGGGAGTATCCGAACACCGGTGCGTCGACGGCACACTTCGCCGCACTTGCGATCGCCTTCCGCTCGGCGCTCCCGGCTGGGGCGCTCGTTACGGCGGCAGTCCTTGCCGATGCCACGGATGCGGAGGGGATCTCGACCGACGCCGTTGGGCATCTCGATTTCATTAATCTCATGGCGTATGACGGGCCGAGGGACGACCACTCTTCGTATGCGATGGCGGAGCGATCGATCGCTAGCTGGCTTGCTCGAGGCATTGATCCTGAAAAGTTGGTGCTCGGCGTGCCGTTCTACGGACGACCAGGGAACGCCACCTACCGCACGCTGCTCGCGAACGATCCAGCGACCGCCAGTGGCGATCGAGTCCTCTTCAATGGGGTTGAACAGAACTACAACGGGCCAGCAACGATTCAGCGCAAAACTGAGCTTGCCCTGCAGTCAGTCGGCGGGATCATGATCTGGGAGTTGTCGCAGGATGCGCGAGGCAGCGACTCTCTCCTGCGCGTGATTGGCGCAACCGTCGCAGCCCCCTAGGGGTATCCTCCCCACATGCAACCGCTGCGCATTGAGAGCCTCTCCAACCCGGTCGTGAAGGGTCTGCGCGCCCTGCGCACACCGAAGGGTCGCGACGAGCAACGCCTCTTCCTGGCCGAGGGCGAGCGCACGATCGCCACGGCCACCGCTGCCGGCTGGATCCCCGAGATGCTGTTGACCGCTGGACCACTGCGCGCCCCCATCGACGGCGGAGCGAGCCACGCTCGCGAATCGCTCTCGGTCACAACCGAGGTGCTCGCCAAGATCACCGGGCGTGACAACCCGCAGGAGCAGCTCGCCGTCTATGCCGACCCTGTGCCAGAGGCGCAATCTGTCACCGCGCTCGACCCGAGCCGCGCTGCACGTTGGCTGATGCTTGAAGCACCACGCGACCCTGGTAATCTTGGGAGCGCCATTCGCAGCGCCGATGCCTGTGCCGCGGGCGGCGTGATTCTTATTGGCAACACCTGCGACCCGTACTCCATTGAAACGGTGCGCGCCACGATGGGCTCAATCTTTACGGTGCCGATCTATCGCGCGACAAATGAAGAGGCGGTCGCGCTGCTCAAACGTTGGCCAGGCAGTACAGTCGCAACAGCGCTTGACGGGGCGTCAGACTACAGCGAGCTCACCTATGCGGCGCCAACCGCGATCGTGATCGGCACCGAGGCCGATGGGCTAAGCGCCAACCTGCGGAGCGCCTGCTCCAGTGCTGCGCTGATTCCGATGCTTGGCACCGCGGAGAGTCTCAATCTTGCGGTGGCGGCCGCGATCATGCTCTATGCAGCAGAGCGGGCGCAGCGCTAGCGCGGTAGCAACTTCGCGATCTCTGCTCCGAGTGGAGCGGCGAGGCTCCGTGAGAACGTCT
>CAIJIA010000087.1 GCA_903820655.1 uncultured Chloroflexota bacterium | reverse complement strand
GTGAAGGCCGTTCGCAAGAACGTGTTGGCGAAGTGCTACGGCGGCGACATTACGCGAAAGAAGAAGCTCCTCGAGAAGCAGAAAGAGGGGAAGGAGCGCATGAAGCGCGTCGGCTCCGTTGAGATTCCGCAAGAGGCTTTCCTCGCCGTCTTGCGCACCGACGCCGATTAGCGTGACGACGGGCGCGCAGCCCGCGCCACCGCGCGGCCTCTACCTCCACGTGCCGTTCTGTCGTTCGCTCTGCCCGTACTGTGACTTTGTTGTGGTGGCTGGTGCCGCCGCATTTGGCCCTCGCTCGCGCATGGGCAGCTATCTCACCGCAATAGAGAAAGAGATTGACCTGCGTGCAACGCTCGCCGAAAAAACCTTCGGCAGCCTCGGCTCAGCGAATCGCCAGCCACTCGAAACGCTCTACCTCGGAGGTGGCACCCCATCGCTTCTACCGACGGATCGACTAGCGGCGCTTGTCGAACGCATTCGAGATCGCTTCGGGCTCACCCCCGACGCCGAGGTCACCCTCGAGGCGAACCCGGGCGGCGATGAGCGCGGCGATTTGGCTGGGGTCGTCCAGGCTGGTGTCACCCGACTCAGCGTCGGCGTGCAGGTGATGGATACGACCGCCCTCCGCACCCTCGGTCGGCGGCACACCCCCGACGACGTGGTGGCGACAATTGCGGCCGCACGCGCGGCAGGGTTTGCGAGCGTCTCTATGGACCTGCTCGCCGACCTGCCTGACCTCCCGTTCGACGCCTGGGCCGCGAGCCTGGATACAGCGATCGCCCTCGCCCCTGACCACCTCAGCGTCTACGCCCTCACCCTCAGCCTCGGCCCCGATGAGGCGGGCGACGACCGCCTCGCCACTCCGGCGGGGGCCGTCGCCTGGCGCGAACGTGCCGCAGCCGCGCAAGACGAAGAGCGCGGCGCGCTTGAGCTCGAACATCTCAACAGCCGCCTTCCCGCCGCTGGCTACGACTGGTACGAGATCAGCAACTGGGCAACCGTCGGCCACGAGTCAAAGCACAACACCCTCTATTGGGAGCGCGCTAGCGTTGCCGCCGTCGGCCCTGGTGCGCATGCCTTCGACGGCGTCACGCGTCGCTGGAACTCGGCCAACCTCGACGCCTGGGAGGGCGCCCTGCAGCAGGGCGATCTTCCACCCGGTGGCGAATCGCCCGCCGAGAGCGGAGCTGCAGGTGCCGCAGAGGGCTTGGTGCTTGCGCTGCGCATGGCGCGTGGCATTGATCGCGATGCCGCCGTGCGCGACGGATTCGGTGAGGCAATTACCTGGGGCGAATCCAACGGCTTGCTCGCGCCACATCCGTCGGACGCATCACGCATTCAGTTGACGCTACGCGGCCGCCTGCTGAGCAACGAACTCTTCTCGCGAATTGTGTAGCGACCGTCGCGCTAACGCGCGACGCGGATCAGTTCGGCGCGGCGAGATCGCGGCGCGGGAAGATGTAGAGAGCCCAGCCCGCAGCGATTAGGGCGACGACACCGAAGATCAGCGCCGATGAACTGTCGACCGTGCCGTTGAGCAGGTCGACCGGCGAGAAGTGGTTGAAGAGCGAGAGGAAGCGATACGGCTCCACCACATCCCAGAAGGAGCCGATCACCTCAATGATGTAATTCGCCATGATGAACGAGACGGTGATCGCCATCGATGGCGCGGTGTTGTCGAAGCTGCCGCTGGTGGCGATGCCGATCGTGGCGAACATCCCCCAGAAGAGTGCGCCGTAGACCCAGAGGATCGGTAGCTGCTCAAACGCAAGTTGGTCGGTGACGCCGGCGATCTGCGCGCCGAGTACGGTGCCCACGATGTAGGCGAGCGAGACGAGTGCGGCGCCAACCAAGCCCTCAAGGAGCATGGTGAGAAGGATCTTGCGTCGGCTGAGCGGGCGGCTGAGGAGCAGCTCCAGCGTGCCGCGCTGTCGCTCACCCGAGAGCGCGCCCACGGTAAGGCCCGCGCTCAAGATGCCGAAGAGGGCGATCGAGATCGGATGGATGAAGCCCACGGAGATCGTGCCCGCCAGGCTTGAGAAGTTGCCTGCGCCAGGCGGAATTGGCTTCCCAGCGATGGAGTCCTGGAAGGCCTTGTAGATCACGGGGAAGAGGAGCGACCAGACCACCACTACGGCGAGTCCAACGGCCAGGCGAATGCGGTGGCCGCGCAGTAGGCGGCGGAAGAGGGTCAGGTTGATCATCGGGAACTCCTCTTCTTCGCGGCGCTCTTCTTTGGAGCGGCCTTCTTTGTTGGGCTCTTCTTGGCAGGAGCGCGCTTCGCGACCGCTCGCTTTGCGGCAGCCTTCGGCAGCGTCTTCTTCACCTCGGCAACCTCTGGAAAGACCTGCACAGCGCCAGAGCTGTGCCGCGCATCGCCGTAGTACGACATAAACGCCTCCTCGAGGCTAGCCGCCTCAATGAGGAGGTCGCGCAGCCCGGATGTTTGTAGTCGCGCAATGAGCTTCGGTACCGCTGCGGATTCTGCCTCGCAGCTGATGCGGTAGCCGCTCTTCCCCTCTGGGGCGACCTTGACACTGAAGACGCCAGCGAGTGAGGTGAGGCGCGTTGGCTTGCGTGCGACGAGCGCGTCAACGCGACGGCGCTGGAAACGCACGAGCGTCTCTACCGTCTCAAGGGCGACAAGCTTGCCGCCGCGAACAATTGCGACGCGATTGCAGATGCGCTCGACTTCGCTGATGAGATGGCTGCTGAAGAAGACGGTGCGGCCGGCGGCGACGCGCTCAAGGAGCAACTCTTGGAGTGATCGCTGCATCAGCGGGTCGAGACCCTCGGAGGGCTCATCAAGAATGAGTAGCTCTGGATCGGTCTCAAGCGCCTGCACGACACCGATCTTCTGGCGCATGCCGCGGCTGTAGTCGCGCACCGGTCGCTTCAAGATCGCATCGGAGAGTTCAAGCGCCTCCATCACGCGATGGCGAAGGAGTGATGGTCGGCCACTGAGGGCGCGCATGTGGTCGAGATACTCGCGACCGCTCATGTAGTCGTAGACGGCGAAGCCCGAAGGGAGGTAGCCCACACGGCGACGAATCTCGACCGAGTCTTTAACGATGTCGAGTCCGAGCACCGTGGCGGAGCCGGCGGTTGGGTGCAGGAAGCCGAGCAGGGTGCGAATGGCGGTGCTCTTCCCCGCGCCATTCGGGCCGAGGAAGCCGAAGAGCTCGCCCTCCTTGATCTCAAGGTCAACAGCGTTGAGCGCCTTGATCTCGCCGGTGCGGCCGTAGTGCTTCGAAAGGGCGCGGGTCTGAATGGCGAATGAGTTGGACATACCCCGATTCTACGCCTTTGACCCAGCGACGCTGACCCCTCTAGACTGGAGTTGGCACTCAGCATCTGCCGAGTGCCAAGAAACGAGGTGGGCATGGTTCGACGACAGCGACGCACCGGACTCCTGGATGATCGCGCCCGCGTCATCCTCGCCGCCCTCGTCGAGGAGCACATTCGAACGGCCACCCCCGTCGGCTCGATCGCCCTTTCGGATGGGTACGACCTTGGCGTCTCACCAGCCACCGTTCGTGGGGTGCTGGTTGAACTGGAAGAGCTTGGCCTCCTCATGCAGCCGCACACCTCTGCTGGTCGCATTCCGACTGATCTTGGCTATCGCACGTATGCCGTTGAGATCGCCACCCCCGACGAGGTCACCCCAGTTGATCAGCTCATGATTCGACACCAGTTCGGCCAGGCTGAAGGGGGCGCCGACCAGTGGTTCCGGATCGCTGCTACGACGCTGGCGAGCTCTTCACGCGCCGCGGGGATCGCCACGCCGATGCGCCCGACCTCCGCACGACTCCGCCACGTTGATCTGGTGCGCACCGCCGACCGCCTCGCCACCCTCATCGCTGTAGTGAGCGACGGGAGCGTACGTCCAACCCTGATGCCGCTCCCAGAGGGGGCTGACCAAGATGCCTTGACCGCCGTGGCAAGTCGCCTGAACGCCACAGTGCTCGACAAGAGTTCCGCGCAACTCGCCGCCGCCGCCACGAGCCTTCCCGAGTCGCTGCCGAACCGGGCCATCGTGCGAACCGTGCTGGAGCGCACCAGCCGCCTCCTTGCCGAGATTGATGATGCGGCGGTCGAGCAGGTCTATAGCGACGGCTTGCTCAATGTGATGGAGGCACCTGAGTTCGCCGAGAGCACTCGCGTGCGCAATGTCTTCACCGCGCTGGAGGGGCGCGGCTACCTCGGAGAGCTTGTGCAAGAGGTCGTTCGCGGGGACGAAGTCCGTCTCTTCATCGGCACCGAGAACGCCCCCGTTGATATGCATGGTGTCTCCCTGATCCTCGCCCCGTATGGAGTCCCCGGTCAGGCACTCGGTGTCGTGGGGGTGCTCGGGCCAACGCGCATGCCGTACCCGCGAGCGGTCGGCTCCGTTCAGTTCGTGGCCAACCTGCTCTCGGAGCTCGTCACCCGCTACCACCGCGCCTAGCGCTTGACTCCCACCCTCATAGAGGCGTATTCTCCCGTCAGCGAGTTAGCACTCTTAACCTTTGAGTGCTAACTTACGCACGAGGGCTCCCGAAAACGGGGGCTCCTGAGCACAAAAGGGGGCACGCATGACCCAGCCGACCACCGAGTCAGAGGCAACCGAGCAGGGGGCTCCTGAGCTCGATCCGCTTGCCGCCGCTCTTCTAGAGCGCGACGAGCAGATCGCCGCCCATCAGCGCACCGCCGCCGACTTCGCCAACTTCCGCCGCCGCACCGCCGAGGAGCGGGAGCGCGAGGCTGGTTTGGCCAGCGAATCCCTCCTCTTTAAGACGCTGGCGGTTGCCGACGACATGGATCGCGCCCTCGCGGCTGTCCCCGAGAACCTTGCGGCCGAACCGTGGGTCGAAGGGGTTGCCGCGATCCATCGAAAACTTCTGGCACTCCTCGAGAGCGAAGGGGTGACCTCATTTGAAGCGGTCGGTAAGGCATTTGATCCGCGGGAGCATGAGGCGATCGCCCAGGTTCCCGACAGCGGCAAGCCGGCCGGCGAAGTGATTGCCGAGCATCGAAAGGGGTGGCGAATTCGTGACCGAATTCTGCGACCTGCGGTGGTGAGTGTGGCGAACGATTAGAGGGGCGACCGCTCCAAACAACGTGGAAATTTTTAGGAAGTGTAGTTAGAAAAAGGAGAACCAAATGGGAAAGATTATCGGGATCGATCTTGGAACCACGAACAGCGTAGTTGCCGCCATGGTCGGCGGTGAGCCAACGGTGATTAGCTCAGCCGAGGGCGGACGAACCGTTCCTTCGGTTGTTGGGTTCGGTAAGGGCGGCGAGCGACTCGTAGGCCAGCTGGCAAAGCGCCAGGCGGTGACGAATCCAACGAACACTGTCTTTAGCATCAAGCGCTTCATGGGTCGACGCTTTGACGACGCCGAGTCGTTGAAGACGAAGGGCCTCGTTCCGTACGTTGTTGAGAAGGATGCCGGCAGCGACGGCGTCAAGGTCAAGGTCGATGGCGGATCCTATTCGCCGCAAGAAGTGTCCGCAATGATTCTGCAGAAGCTCAAGGCCGATGCCGAGGCGTTCCTCGGCGAGAAGATCACCGAGGCCGTCATTACGGTTCCGGCCTACTTCGACGACACGCAGCGACAGGCAACAAAGGATGCCGGCCGCATTGCGGGTCTCGATGTGAAGCGCATCATCAATGAGCCAACCGCAGCGGCGCTCGCCTACGGTCTCGACAAGAAGAAGGAAGAGAAGATCGCCGTGTACGACCTTGGTGGCGGCACGTTCGACATCTCGATCCTGGAGCTTGGCGATGGCGTCTTTGAGGTGAAGTCGTCGAACGGCGACACGCACCTTGGCGGCGACGACTTCGACCAGCGCATCATTGACTGGCTCTTGGCTGAGTTCAAGAAGGACCAGGGGATTGACCTCTCGAAGGATCAGCAGGCTCTCCAGCGCCTCAAGGAGGCGGCGGAGAAGGCCAAGATCGAGCTCTCCGGCACAGGCCAGACCGAGATCAACCTGCCGTACATCACGGCGGATGCGACCGGTCCAAAGCACGTGGTGGTGACCCTGACCCGAGCGAAGCTCGAGGCCCTGGTTGCCGATCTGATCGAGAAGACGAAGGCCCCGGTGCTCGCCGCCCTCAAGGATGCGGGACTGAAGCCTTCCGAAATCGATGAGGTCGTTCTCGTCGGCGGCATGACGCGCATGCCCGCCGTTGTCGAAGCGGTCAAGGCGCTCTTCGGTGGCAAGGAGCCATCAAAGGGTGTGAACCCTGACGAAGTGGTGGCGATCGGCGCCGCAATCCAGGGCGGCGTCCTCGCGGGCGACGTTAAGGATGTGCTGCTGCTCGACGTAACGCCGCTCTCGCTCGGCATTGAGACGTTGGGTGGCGTGATGACGAAGCTCATCGAGCGCAATACGACGATCCCAACCTCAAAGAGCCAGACGTTCTCGACGGCCTCCGACAACCAGCCGCAGGTGGAGATCCACGTGCTGCAGGGTGAGCGCGAGTTTGCCGCCGACAACAAGACGCTCGGCAAGTTCATCCTCTCTGGGATCCCCGCCGCTCCGCGCGGCGTGCCACAGGTTGAGGTGACGTTCGACATCGACGCGAACGGCATCCTCGACGTGAAGGCGAAGGATCGCGCGACGGGCAAGGAGCAGCAGGTGCGCATCACCGGCAGCTCAATGCTCGGCAAGGATGATGTTGATCGCATGGTGCGAGAGGCGAAGGATCATGAGGCAGAAGACAAGGCGCGCCGCGAGGCGGTCGACTTCCGCAATCAGACCGAAGCCCTCGCCTTCCAGGCGGAGAAGACGCTCACCGATCTTGGCGACAAGGTTGATGCGGCGAAGAAGTCCGAGGCCGAAGGGCTCATCGGCGAGGTCCGCGAGGCCCTCAAGGGTGAAGACCAGGCGCTTCTGAAGGAGAAGGGCGAGGCACTCGCGCGACTCATGACGGAGATCGGCACCGCCGCCTATCAGCAGGGTCAGGCCGAAGGTGCAAACGGCGCCGAGAGTGGCGAGCCGACCCCAGCCAGCGAGGAGACAATCGAAGGCGAAGCGAAGGAGGTCTAACCTATGGGTATGACCAACTCCGCAGCTGAACCTACTGCGCTGATCCGCGCCCGAGGCCTGACAAAGGTCTTCGGGGCGCGGTCAGCCGTGGCCGGCATCGACTTCGACGTTCGCGACGGCGAGTTCTTCGGCTTCCTCGGGCCAAACGGCGCAGGGAAGACGACGACCATGCGCATGATCGCGGGCGTCTCGCCACGCACCTCGGGAACACTCGAGATCTTTGGGAAGGACCCAGATCTCCATGGCTCCGAGATTCGCGGCCAGATCGGCGTCGTGCACCAGCAAGAGACCCTCGACATGGAGCTGAGCGTGCGTGAGAACCTGCTCGTCTTCGGTCGCTTCTTTGGCATGGATCGCGCCAGCATCGCGACCCGGGCCGATGAACTCCTCGAACTCTTCCAGCTCAGCGACCGCGCGAAGGATCAGGTGGAACCGCTCTCTGGCGGCATGAAGCGCCGACTCTCTATTGCGCGATCACTCATTGCCAGTCCGCGCATTCTGATGCTCGACGAGCCGACCACTGGTCTCGACCCACAGGCGCGTCACCTCCTCTGGGATGCGTTGCAGCGACTCAAGCGCGGTGGCACCACCATTGTGCTGACCACGCATTACATGGATGAGGCCGAGCAGCTCTGTGATCGACTCGTGGTGATGGACCAGGCAAAGATCGTCGCCGAGGGCTCGCCACGACAGCTCATCGTGGAACATGCGTCGCGCGAAGTGCTCGAGTTGCGCTTCCCGAACGGCACGGAATCTATCGACGTGAAGGTGCTGGAAGGGATTGGCGATCGATATGAGCGCCTCGCTGAACGGGTGATCGTTGGCTGCGAGAACGGCGAAGCGGCACACGCCCGTGCGTTGGAGCACGGTTTGGATCCTGAGAGTTGGCTCGTACGACGTTCAAGCTTGGAGGATGTCTTCCTTCGGCTTACTGGCCGGACACTCGACGAGTGAGCGCCGCACAGAGCGCAACGCCGCTGCGTTCACGCAGCCGTCTCGCTGCGATTCGCGAAGCGGCACCACACCCGACGCGTTGGCGGCACATCGTCAGCTACATGCTCGCCGTCTATCGACGGGAGTGGCACGGGTCAGTTTTCAGCGCCTTCATTGAACCGCTCGTGGTGTTGGCGGGCCTTGGCATCGGCCTCGGTGTTCTGGTTGGCGACAAGGCCGCCGCCATCACGGGTGGAGTCAGCTACGTCGCCTACATTGCGCCAGCCCTCATGGCGAGTTCGGCGATGAACCTTGGTGCAGGTGAAGCCGCCTGGCCAATCCTGGCGCGCGTTGCCTGGGTGCGCATCTACCACGCGATCATCGCGACGCCACTCAATGCGGCCGACGTCATGGTTGGCGCGATCGCCTTCATCGTGGGGAAGGTCGCCTTCGCCGCCACCTTCTTCGCGGCGGTCCTGCTGATCACGGGCATCGCGACCAGCCCAACCGGCGCGCTCGGCATGATCGGCGTCTCGATTCTCACCGCCTTTGCCTTCGCCGCACCGATCGTGGCCTTCTCGGTGACCCAGAAATCTGACCAGGGCTTCGCCTTCATCTTCCGCCTGATCATCACCCCGCTCGCCTTCTTCTCGGGTACCTACTTCCCGATCGAGAACCTGCCGTTCGCGGCACAGCTCATCTCCTGGTGCACACCGCTCGCCCACGCGGTCACGCTGAGTCGCTCCTTCGCCCTGGGCACGCCACTCACGTACGCGTGGTTTCACCTTGGCGCCCTGCTCCTCTGGGGAGTTGGCGGCACAATCGCGGCGATCTACCTCTTCCGTAAGAGGATGCTGAAGTGATCGCGAGCCTCGCACCGCGCGCCTTTAGCGTCTTCGAGCGCAACGTCTTCGTCTATCGACGTCAGTGGCTGATGATCGTGACTGGCTTCTTTGAACCGCTCTTCTTCTTGCTCGGCATCGGCTACGGCGTGGGCGGTGTGATCGGGACCATCCCGTACGCGGGCGTCGACGTTCCGTACGCCGCGTTTGTTGCCCCAGCACTCCTTGCGAGTGCCGCCATGAACGGTGCGATCTTCGATTCCACCTTCAACATCTTCTACAAGTTGAAGTACGGCAAGGTTTATGACGCAATTCTCTCCACCCCGGTTGGCGTGGGCGATCTCGCGGTGGGTGAGCTGCTCTGGTCGAACCTGCGCGGTGTGATCTACGCCACCGCCTTCCTGGTGGTGATGCTCGCCTTTGGGCTCGTGCACTCGCCACTGGCGCTGCTCGCACCGGTCGCTGTGGTCTTCATCGGCTTCTCCTTCGGCGCCGCCGGCTTCGCCATCACCACGCACATGCGCAGCTGGAAAGACTTCGACTTCCTCTTCATCGTGCTAACGCCGCTCTTCCTCTTCTCGGCGACCTTCTACCCGGTCGAGATCTACCCAGGAGCCCTGCGCTGGATCGTGGAGCTCTCGCCACTCACGCGCGGCACGCATCTGGTGCGTTCGCTCTGTTTCGGAGATCTCAACCTGTTCATGCTCGTCGACATCGCCTACCTCTCCGCGATTAGCTTCATCGGCTATCGCCATGCCGTACGCCGACTCGGCGTGCTCCTGCTGAAGTAGGCGCGCGATGGCACGTGACTTCTACGCGATCCTCGGCGTTCCAAAGAGCGCGAGTGCCGACGACATCAAGAAGGCATTCCGCAAGGCGGCCCAGAAGCATCACCCCGATGTGTCGAAGGCACCCGACGCTGCGGCCAAATTCAAGGAGATCAACGACGCCTATCAGGTGCTCTCCGATGCAGGGCAGCGCGCCCGATACGACCAGTTCGGTGAGGCAGGCGTTGGCGGTGGAGCGGGTGGCCCAAGCGGCGGCGGCGCGGGCGGATTCCCTGGTGGATTCCCCGGCGGCTTCCAGGGCGGCTTCGGCGGCGGCGGCATCGAAGACCTGTTCGAAGGCTTCTTCGGTGGTGGCGGTCGTGGTGCGCGACGCAGTGGTCCGCCCCCGGGTGATGACCTGCGCTACGACCTGCGCGTGGAGTTCAGCGAATCGATTCGTGGCGGCACGCGCGACCTTGATCTGAAGATGAAGGTCGCCTGCGATGGCTGCTCGGGGAGCGGCGCCGCCAAGGGTTCTGGCACCAAGGAGTGCGACGGCTGCGGTGGACGCGGCTCGGTGCGCACCGTGCGCCAAACGATGCTCGGCCAGATGGCGGTCGAGGCGCCGTGCGCCAAGTGCGGCGGCGAGGGGCGCATCATCGAGAAGCAGTGCCCAACCTGTCGCGGCGAGGGGCGGCTCAACGGCTCCAAGCGGCTCCATGTCGAGATTCCACCCGGCGTTGATGACGGCACACAGATTCGACTGAGCGGTCAGGGTGAGCCCGGCCGCCGTGGTGGCCCTGCCGGAAATCTCTACGTCGTCATTGAGGTGAAGGAGCATCCGCAGCTCGTGCGCGACGGCATCAACCTCACCACCGAGATTCCACTCTCCATCTCTCAGGCGGCACTCGGTGCGCGCGTGGTGGTGCCGACCGCCGAAGGGGAAGAGGAGATCGAGATCAAGGCGGGGACGCAGCCGAACGACGTGCTGCGCCTGAAGGGTCGCGGGGCACCGAACGTCCGCCGACCAAGTCAGCGCGGCGATCTGCTGATTCACATTGCGATCGAGGTACCGAAGAAGTTGAGCGGTGACCAGCGCAAGGCGCTTGAGGCATTTGCCAAAGCGAGCGGCGAGGAGAACCACTGAGCACCGACGGCTGGCTCGAACTCAGTATTGAGTGCGACCCAGAAGCGGCCGAAGCGATCAGCGAACGACTCGGGCGCCTCGCCCCGTCGGGCACCAGCGCCGAGCCCGCCACGCCACCACCCATTGATGGCGACGCACTCGGCCCTGTCTACGATCCGACCGCACCGGTGCGCATTCGCGCCTGGCTCCCCGATTCGGCCGACAACCGCGCCGCCGCTGACGGTCTCGCCACCGAACTAGAGCGCTTCGCGGCGTTCTCCAGTGGTGGCGTTGGCCTGCGCGGTATCGGACCACTGCTCGTTCGACCGATCCCCGCCGAAGAGTGGGCAACCAGCTGGCGCGCCGAGTTCCCCATCCTGCGCGTGGGCCGCATCCTTGTTCGCCCTCCGTGGCGCGAACACACCGCCGCCCCTGGCGACGCCGTTGTCACGATTGATCCGGGCCAGGCGTTCGGCACGGGCTTGCATCCAACCACTCGCCTCGCGCTCATTGGCCTAGAGAAATGGAGTGCTGATGGTCGACTCGGCGAGCTCCCGCGAAGCGGCCCAGGCGTCCTCGATGTTGGAACCGGGAGCGGCATTCTTCTGCTGGCAGCGATCGCCCTTGGTGCATCGCACGGCACGGGCGTCGACATTGATCCGCTCTCTGTTGCCGCCGCCACCGAGAATGCGGCACGGAACGGTGTCGCCGAGCGCGTCACCATTCAGGCGGGTTCACTCCCGATCAGTGCGCCAGCACCACTGGTGATGGCAAACCTTGTCGCCTCACTGCACATCGAACTCGCCCCGCTGCTTGTTGGCGCGATGGCACCGGGTGGGCGACTCCTTACCAGTGGCATGTTTATCTCGCGCGCCGACGAGGCGATTGCGGCGCTGCAGGCGGCTGGTGCAACGCTCGTCGATCGCTGGGAAGAGGGGGAGTGGGTCGCCGCCGAGTTTCGCGACGGTCGCGCTACACTTACATCATGAGTGACTGCCTCTTCTGCAAGATCATCGCCGGTGAGATTCCGAGCACGCAGCGACACAGCTCTGATCTGGTTATCGCCTTCAACGACATTGCGCCACAGGCGCCTCTCCATGTCTTGATTGTGCCGCGCGAACACATTGGTTCGGCCGCCGATCTGCGCGACACGCCAGCACACGCTGCGCTGCTCGCGCGCATGCATCACGTTGCGCAAGAGATTGCCGTCGAGGCCGGCTACGGTGATCGCGGCTGGCGCCTCGTGAGCAATGTTGGCGATGAGGGTGGCCAGGCGATCGAGCATCTGCACTATCACCTGCTGGCCGGGCGACAACTGACGTGGCCACCGGGATGAGCGAGGTACCAGCCGCGCCAAAGCGTCGTTTCCCGTACAGCACCGTGATCGTGTTGGTTGGCGGCATGGCGATCTTTAGCTTCTTGTCGGGTGGCGGGCCGACCGCTGAGCCGCAGGGCCCCGCCGCATCGGCGGCGCCAACGGCACGCAGCTCTGCAGAGGCGGCACAGGCGGAGGGGCTCCTCGTTTCAGTAGTGACCGCCGCGGGCCTCGGG
>CAIJIA010000086.1 GCA_903820655.1 uncultured Chloroflexota bacterium | reverse complement strand
GTGCTGAACCGACTGATTGCCGAAGCTGTGGCCCGCCAGGAGCCGGCCCACAGTGGCAGCAAGCGACCGAAGATCCTCTATGCCGCCCAGGCCTCAACACCACCCCCAACCTTCGTGGTCTTCGCACGAAATGCCGCTCAGGTGCACTTCACCTGGCAGCGCTTCCTTGAGAATCAGATCCGTGAGAAGTACCCCCTGATGGGGACGCCGATCCGTATCGTCGTACGAGAGCGGGAGGCCGAAGCGGGGCGTGAGCGCGGACGCTCCTCGAAGCCAACGAAACGGGCACCGGCAAAGGCGAAGCCAGCCGCACGCGCATGAGCACCATCCGCATTCTCGGCGCCGGCGCATGGGGGACCGCCCTTGCACTCCTCTGGAGCCAAGAGCAGGGTGAGGGTCGTCCCGCCCCCAACATTGAGTTGCTCGCACGTACCCCTGAAGAGGCCACGCTTCTGAGGAACGCGCGCGTCAATGCACGACGCCTCCCTGGCGTTGCGCTGCCGGCCTCAATCAACATCCTCAGCGCTAACGAAACGCTGACCACGTTGACCGCTGACGACACCTTCGTCGTCACGATTCCCTCCACGGAGCTTGATGAAGAGACAGCGAAACAGATCGTGCATGCTGCTGGCATCGCCGCCATGGTGATCGCTTCGAAAGGGTTATCCCTCAACGGGGCTCGCCCCTCGGAGCTGCTGATCGCGGCAGGTGCTGACGCGGAGCGTCTCGCAGTCTTGTCTGGGCCAAACCTTGCCAGCGAGATTGCGATCGGAAAGCCTGCAGCGGCGGTACTCGCTGGGCCAACGCAGCTTGTTGAGTCGCTGCGCACACGGTTGGTTCGGCCAACCCTCCGACTCTATTTGACTGACGACGTGGTTGGCGTTGAGATCAGTGGAGCACTCAAGAACGTCATCGCCATCGCCGTGAGCGGCGTTCGCGCGCTCGGATACGGTGAAAATGCTGCAGCGGCCCTGCTCGCGCGCGGCGTCGCCGAGATGGCGCGCCTCGCCGAGGCATGTGGTGGCCACACAGAGACCGCCTGTGGGCTCGCGGGTGTGGGCGACCTTGTCGTTACCTCGTCAAATACCGGTTCGCGTAATGCAAAGCTTGGCGCGCTCCTCGCGAGCGGCATGAGTGTGCAGGCTGCCGTCGACAAGATTGGCGCAACGGTGGAAGGGATCGGGACGGCGCACGGAGCCCTACAACTTGCCGCCGCGCATACGTTGGAGATGCCGATCACCGCAGCAGTTGTTGCAGCACTAGATGGGGGAACCACCATTGAGGCCCTTGCGCGTGCGCTGCTCGGCCGTTCACCAGCGGGGGAGTGGCACTAGCCTTCCTGGTAGAATGCCGAAACTTTGGACCCACTCGGGGCGTAGCGCAGCTTGGTAGCGCGCTTGCATGGGGTGCAAGAGGTCGCTGGTTCGAATCCAGTCGCCCCGACCACATTTGTGAGCAATAGAAAAGGCCCGGGGTTTCCCCCGGGCCTTTTCCTGTATCCGAGCCCGACGGTTTCCCGCCGGAAGGGGATTACTTCGAAGAACCGTTCTTCAGGGTTGCGATCTTCCAGATGAGGAGACCGTAGCCCGGCTTGGCCAGGATGTCGGCAATCGTGTATCCGACCTGCTTCAGCACGAGGCCGTCCTGGGCTGTAAGGCCAAGGTTGCCGGCAACGGCTGGAAGGAGATAGGCGATTGGGTAGACGCCCCACGTCGCAATAAGCACGACGCGAAGGATCTTGAAGATCCCCTGGATGTCCTTGCTCTGCTTCTTGATCGAGGCATCGATGCCGCCGAACAGGTCGCGGAGGATCAGAACGAAGAAGACCGAGCTAATTGCGCCCCAGATGGTGCGCGGTGAAGCAAGGTCAACCGAGGTGACGTTCGTCATCTCGCCGACGTAGCCCGTTGCGATCATCAAGAACGCATAGAGCACGTTTCGCTTGATCAGGGTGCTCTCAAGCTTCTTGTCGAGCTTGAGCACGAGCACGAGCTCGGCAACGAGGAGTGGCACCGTCAGGAGCCAGTCCACGTATCGATACGCCTCGTTGAACGGAACTGCTCCGCCCGAGGTGCCGAAGGCAACCCACGAGTCGAAGATTCGGATGTAGTGGTAGAACGCGATCAGCACAACCGTGGCCGAAAGCGTGACCGCCATCCGGTTCCCCTCCTTCAGTGCTCCGCGTGCGGAGACGAAGAAGAAGAAGCTTGCGCCCATCGCCGCAATGGCGAGGGACATGAAGTTATAGACCAACTGATAGGCATCTGCTGCGCTCATCAATGGACCTCCCTTTTTGCTTCTGCGACCTCTTCGGGTCGCTGTGGATAAGTATCCCAAATTTTGAGAAAGATGTTGCGATACCGCAATATTCTGCAACTGTTACAGATTTCTGTAACAAATGAGACTTTCCACGGGCTCGTGAGAGGCGCTAGGCTGCGGGGGAGGGAAAGGGGGAGCCATGCCAGCGATTTCAGAGCTCACGCGCATCGAGCCGGTCCATCTCGCGCGCCTCGAGGCGCAGGGGATTTTCACTACGGGCCTGCTGCTGGAGCGCACCGAGACCCCCACCCGTCGCCAAACCTTGGCCGACCAGACCGACGCCTCGACCGCCGACGTTGCCGAGTGGCGTGATGAGGCGCTCCTGCTCAATCTCGCCTTCCTGGGGCCCGCTGAGCACGAGCTCCTGGCCCAGGC
>CAIJIA010000085.1 GCA_903820655.1 uncultured Chloroflexota bacterium | reverse complement strand
GGCTCGGCGGTGTATGGCGACGACGCGGTTGAGCAGAAGCCCGACCCTGCGCCACTGCGACGCGGGCTCGCCGCGCTCGGCCATGCGACCACGCCCGCCGAAACCGCCTACCTCGGCGACACCCTTGATGACGTGCGCATGGCGCGCGCCGCAGGTGTCCATGCTGTTGGCATTCACTCGCCCTTCTTTCACCCCGACGACTTCTACGAAGCTGATGCGCACGAGCACGCTCCATCGGTTGCCGCCTGGGTTGCCGCCCTTCTCGACGGAGCGAAGCGCTAGACTCACCGCATCGCGACAGGGGAGCGCCATCGGGTGCTGAGATGCGGAAGGTCCGCGAACCCTACGAACCTGATCCGGGTCATGCCGGCGAAGGGAGGACGCAGGTGCACCCCGCGCGATAGAGAGCGAGGTATCTTTGCGCGCGCTGATTCTTGCGGGGGGTGATCGACCCGACCCGGCGCTGCTCGACGCGCACTGGCCCGGATGGCGCTCTGCTGCACTTGTCGTCGCTGCTGATGGCGGCGCCCGACACGCGGCTTCGCTCGGTCTGCCGCTGCACCAGGTTGTCGGCGATTTTGATTCACTCAGCGCCGCCGATGCTGACGAGCTTGAGGCGGCGGGCGTGACCATCGCGCGCTTTCCAACGAATAAAGATGCAACCGATACCGAGCTGGCACTTCTTGCCGCGCTTGATGCTGGCGCTACCGAGATCACTCTGCTCTGCACCTGGGGTGGGCGCAGTGATCACGCCATCGGCACCCTTGCACTCTTGGCGCATCCGCGTTGTGGCGCTGCTGCGCTGGTGATCCTTGATGAGCAGACGCGCACGAAGCTGCTGCGCAGTGGCGCGGCAATCACGCTACGTGGTGAGGTTGGTCGAATCATTTCGATCACGCCCTGGGGTGGCGATGCGACCGTCTCAGCGACGGGTGTTCGCTGGCCGCTTAATGCTGCAGTCCTCGTTGCTGGCAGCACGCGCGGCATTTCTAATGTGGCAACCGCTACAGAGTCAATCATCACGGTGAATATCGGCGCCGTGTTGGTAAGTGAAGGGGGAGGAGCAGCATGAAGCGTTCATGGGGGCTGATGGATCTCGTTACGGTGGCTACGATTGGCATCGCGTCTGGCGTGCTCTTCGCTGGGTGGAACCTTGTGTGGGGCGCCGCATCACCACTCTTCGCTGCTGTACTTCCGCTGCAGTACCTGCTCTTCGCCGGAACGTGGGTGATTGCAGGGCCACTCGCCGGACTCATCGTGCGACGACCAGGCGCGGCACTCGCTGGTGAGATGATCGCCGCATCCGTCTCGTTCTTGCTGGCGAGCCAGTGGTCGGTCGACGCGATCTTCTCTGGCGCGGCACAAGGGATCGGCGCGGAGCTCACCTTCGCCGCCGTCGGCTATCGCGTCGCCGGGTGGCGCGTTGCACTCGTTGCTGGCGCACTCTCCGGCGTCGGTATGGCGCTGCATGACCTGCCGCTCTACTTCCCCGACGTCAGCACCTCGTTCGCCGCAGCGCTGGTGGCGGCGATGGTGGCAAGTTCGGCGATCATCGGCGGCCTCGGCGCGCTGGCCTTGCGCGCGGCGCTGCGACGGAGCGGTGCGCTTGACCTAATTGGTTCCTAGCGGCGTGCCGCCCCTCTCGCTCGAACTTGCCGATCTCACTTGGCGTCCGGCCGGGTCAGATCGGCACACGCTCGATCTACGCGGAACGTCCATCAGCCTTCCCGCTGGCGGCTTGCTCCTTATTAGCGGCGCATCTGGCGCAGGGAAGAGCACGCTCTTGCGGGCGATCGCTGGGCTGCTCGGCACGGTGCTGCCAGGGGAGCTGCGGGGCAGGCTGTTGGTCGGGGGAGTGGATCTCGTCGCCGCCGCTACAACAGAGGCGGGGATTCCACGTGCACTAAACGAGCGACTTGGCTACGTGGCGGCAGGCCCTGCCCCCACCTATGCGCTCCCACTCCTATTAGATGATGCGGCGCTACCGCTCGAGTCGCGACATATCCCAGCCGATGAGATGCGCTCGCGCATTGAGCGATCCGCGCGCGACGCGGCGGTAGATGTTTCCCGCATTGATCGCAGCCTGACCACCTTCAGTGGCGGTGAACGAACTGCCGCGGCGGCACTCGTCGCCCTCGTTACATCGCCTGATCTACTGGTCGCCGATGAGCCGCTCGGCGGACTTGATTCGCGATCGGCGGAGCGCTTGGCAGCAACGTTGCGCGAGAGCGATGCGACGCGCGTGATCGCGGCACACGACCTCTCGCTGCTCGACTCCACGACAGCGCAGCACCTACGACTCGATGGCGGCAGGGTCGTCGCGACTACGGCAGCACTAGCGACAGCGCCAGCCTGGAGTGAGATGCGCAGCGACGCCGGTGGTGGCGCACCGATCGTGCAGCTGGTGCGCGCCACTGCGGCGGGCCGCACCGTTGGGCCATCCAGTCTCGCCGTTATGCGCGGCACCACAACACTGCTCACTGGCGAGACGGGGAGTGGTAAGTCAACGCTGCTGCATCTTGTTGCGGGGACACTCCCACTCGATGCGGGAGAACGCATCGCAGCCCCTGATGTGTGCATCCGATTCGCACCACAAGATTCGGGCCTTCTACTTGGTGCGCGACCGGCTCGTGCGCACATCGCCGCGGGCGATGCATCGCGCGCCGAAGCAATTGCTCAGCGCCTTGAGATTGCGGATCTGCTTGACGCGTCTCCAGGGCGACTCTCCGATGGTGAGCGTCGCCGCCTTGCACTTGTTGTGACGCTTGCTGCAGCGCCAGACCTGCTGATCCTCGACGAACCCAGCGGCGGCCTTGATGATGCGCGTGTGGCAGCGCTCTGCGGCCTCCTCAGTGACCGAGAGCTGCTCGGCACCAGCGCCGTGGTGATCGCCACGCACGACCCACGGCTGAGTGCGTTGAGCGGCCCAGATGCGCGCCCGCTCCGCCGAGTGCGCCACCCCGAGGAGACAGGGACCAGCGTTGAGCCAGATGAGGGTGGCCTTGCGGCACTCCTGCCCGCGCCGGCGGCTCGTGTGGCCGAGAGCGCTGAGCGGCTCCTCTCACCAGAGCTTGGGAAACGCTTGATCGGC
>CAIJIA010000084.1 GCA_903820655.1 uncultured Chloroflexota bacterium | reverse complement strand
GCTTTCGTCGTGGCCATGACGGCGGTCTTTACGATGAATCGCCTCAGCGGCGCCGATCTCCCACTGATCGCGCTGCTCTTCACCCTCCTCTGTGGCTCGATGTTCTTTATTGCGGGAGCGACCCCGGCGGCGCTCGGCTTCTTGGCCGACGTCTCCGAGCGGTATCACACCGATCGAAGCGCGGTCATGGGCCTCTACTCCATCTTCCTGGGCCTCGGCCAGGTGATTGGCGTGAAGATTGCGGGCGACTTGGCGACCTCGTATGGGGTCGATGGCTTGGTCTACGCCACCCTCGGATTCCTTGTGGTTGCGGGCACATTCCTGCTCATCCTGCGCCGAGTTGAGCACGAAATTCTCTTGCCGAGCGCACCTGGGCAACACGGCGCGCACGGCTGATCTGCGCCGATAGAATCGTGAGAACAGGTCAGCGCGCGGCGCTGAAAACGTAGGGGGAGGGAGTCGCATCATGACGAGGCCAAAGGTCGCAATCATCACCGACAGCGCCTCGGACATTCCGCCAGATGCGGCGAAGAAGCTCGGCATCACCATCGTCCCGATCATCGTCACCTTCGGTTCGGAGAGCTTCAAGGTCAACGAAGAGCTCTCCATGGATCAGTTCTGGAAGCGACTCACCGCTCCAGGGGCACCGTTCCCAAAGACTGCTGCACCACCGCCTGCCGCATTCACCGCGGCGTATGACCGAGCCTTCGCCGGTGGCGCCGATGAGATCGTTTCGGTGCATGTTGCCTCGAAGCTTTCAGCGACCTTCCGCAACGCGGAGATCGCCGCGGCGGACCATCCACAGTCGAAGAACATTCATCTCGTTGACACCGCAACCGCGTCGGCCGCCCAAGGCCTGCTCGTTGCGCGCGCCTATCACCGCGCCGCTGAAGGCTGGAAGGCGCCGCAGATCGTCGCCGAGCTCGGCGAGCTCATTCCAAAGACGCACGTGATCTTCTTCCTCGACTCACTGGACTATCTGAAGGCCGGCGGCCGCATCAGCCCAGCACGGGCGGCGATTGGCGGACTCCTGTCGGTGAAGCCGATCATCGACATCATCGATGGCGAGGTGGTCACCCTCGACAAGCCGCGCACCTCTTCGAAGGCGCGCGAACAGTTCATGGAGATCATTGGTGCAGCACCGATCCAGGAGCTGACCATGCTTCATGCGGAGGCGCCCGACATTGAAGCGTTCCGCGACGAGGTCTGCGCGCGCTATCCCGAGATTGCGGCCCTGAAGCCAGGGATCGTTCGAGCGGGTGCGGCGATTGGGCCACACACCGGCCCGAAGGGTCTCGGCGTCGCACTGATCCGCGCCTAGCCACGTAGCCGGCTCCGCCGCTCGGGCGGGAGCACGCCGCAACCTACGCGCAACGCCTTTTTGAGGCGCGTTGTAGGGTTGTGTGGATCGCCGCACGGCGTCCGCCAGGCACCCGCCAGGGCGGCAGTGGAGAGGTACCAAACGATGAGTGCACAGAAGAGCGCCTGGGCAGTTGCGCAGCAGCAGTTTGACCTTGCCGCAAAGCGGCTCGGCCTCGACTCCGGCATCGCCGCCGTCTTGCGCGAGCCACGTCGACAGCTCACCGTGCACTTCCCTGTGCGCATGGATGACGGCTCAACCCGGGTCTTCGAGGGGCACCGCGTGCAGCACAACCTCGGACGCGGCCCAGCAAAGGGCGGCATCCGCTTCCACCAGGACGTGAACATTGAAGAGGTGAAGGCCCTCTCCATGTGGATGTCGTGGAAGTGCGCCGTGATGGATCTTCCCTATGGCGGCGGCAAGGGCGGCGTCACCGTTGACCCAAAGAAGTTGTCACTCGGCGAGCTTGAGCGCCTGACGCGACGCTTCACAACCGAAATCGCCGTCATCATCGGGCCAGAGTCCGATATCCCTGCCCCTGACGTGAACACCAACAGCCAGACGATGGCCTGGATGATGGACACCTATTCCATGCATGTCGGCTACACCGTTCCTGGTGTGGTGACCGGCAAGCCGATCGCGCTCGGCGGCTCAAAAGGCCGCAACGAGGCAACGGCGCGCGGCGCAGTCTTCTGCATTCGCGAAGCGGCGGGCAAGATCAACCTCAACTTGAAGGGTGCGACGGTGGTGGTGCAGGGATACGGCAACGCCGGATCCATTGCGGCGCGACTGATCAGCGAGCTTGGCTCGAAGGTGATCGCCGTCTCCGACAGCAGCGGCGGCATTCATAATCCAGCCGGGCTCGATCTGAACGCGGTTGACGCACATAAGAAGAAGACCGGGAGTGTTGTTGGCTTTGCTGGCTCTACGCCAGTGAGCAACCAAGCGATCTTGGAGATTGCCTGTGACGTGCTCATTCCAGCGGCCCTCGAGAATCAGATCACCGCGGAGAATGCCGGCAAGATCAAGACGAAGATCGTCGCCGAAGCGGCCAATGGGCCAACGACACCGGAGGCGGACGACATCTTGTTCGCGAACGGCGCCATGGTGATCCCTGACATCCTCTGCAACGCAGGTGGTGTGACGGTGAGCTACTTCGAGTGGGTGCAGGACCTGAACCGCGACTTCTGGGAAGAGGAAGAGGTCAACATTCGCCTTGAGAAGAAGATGGTCCGCGCCTTCCACGAGGTCTACGACATGGCCCAGAAGGAGAAGAGCCACCTGCGCACAGGTGCGTATCTCCTCTCGGTGCAGCGTGTCGCCGATGCCATGCAGGTGCGGGGTATCTACCCGTAAACCCTCTGCGCGCTAGGATGCGCACATGGCTGGCCTAGACCACGAAGAACGCTTTCTCTTTCGCGAGGAGATCCTCGCGCTTGCCGCCGCGCTCACCGAAGGGTCGGCGCTCGATAACGTTGAAGATCTGCTCGTTGACCTGATCACCTCGAGCCACTTCGACGCCGAGGTGGTCACGTTGGAGCGTTCGCTGCAGGCGATGCTCGGTCAGCGCCAGGGCTCGACCCTGGTGACCGCGCTCACCGCCGCCCCCGAGGTCTTCGACGAGGTGACGGAACTACGACTCCCAGCCGAAGTGGTCGATCGACTCGCCGGCTGGCGCGCCCGCTTCGGCCTGGCGATCGATAACGCACTGAGCTTCCTCTCCAACCCGGACGGCATTCAGGGGCACAACTTCACCACACAGGTGGCACACGCCGACGACCGACGAACGTTGCAGGGGCGACTCACCTTTGTGCGCTACAGCAACGAGTCGGAGTTCTTTATCGCCGACGCCAACGTCTTCCTCGAAGTTGCCGCCGAGGTGCTTGACAAGCTCGGCACACACATCAGCCGCGAGGATGTTGACCAAGAGTCGGTGACGCGCCTCAAAGAAGCGGTCAACTTGATCGAGCGTCGCACCGCGCCGCGCGAAGAGGCGTAACCAAATGACCGGCGCCGCGGGCGCACGGCAGCTCTTCCTCGCCGCGACGGGCCAGAACCGCGGCAAGACCACCACCTCACTCGGACTCTTTGCCGCGCTCCGCGCGCAGGGGCTCGATGCGGGCTTCATGAAGCCGGTTGGCCAGCGCTGGATCACCATCGACGACACCCCCGCCGACGAAGATGCCGCCCTCATGCGCGGTGTCTTTGATCTGACGGATGCGGTCGCGCTCCTCTCTCCGGTGCAGATTCCGCGCGGCTTTACGCGCAAGGTGATCGAGGGACAGGTGGTGGAAGACCTCGGCGCGAAGATCATCGCCGCCCAAGTAGAGCTCGCCCAGAGGCACGAGCTGCTCCTGCTCGAGGGGACAGGGCACGCCGGCGTTGGTGCGGTGATCGGCTTGAGTAATGCCGATGTTGCTGCACTCCTCGGCGCGCCGGTGATCATCGTGAGCGAGGGCGGCATCGGTCGGCCGATTGACGAGATCGTGCTGAACGCAGCGCTCTTTGCCGCGCGCGGTGTTGAGGTTGCGGGGGCGATCGTGAATAAAGTTGACCTTGACCTGCAGCCCGAGCTGCCGCGACTCCTTGAGAAGGGGCTCGCGCGTCACGGCATCCCACTCCTCGGGGTGCTTCCGTATCGCCAGATACTTTCGAACCCCACGCTGGCGATTATCGAAGACGGGCTGCAAGGTGAGACGCTCTGGCCCGGTCGTGACATGGATGCAATCATTGGCCGCGTCTCCGTTGCGGCGATGCAGCCTGAGCATGTGATGCAGCGCATCGGCGACAGCGCGCTCGTGGTGGTCCCTGGTGATCGCGAGGACGTCATCGAGGTTCTTACCAACCTCTGGCTTGACGGGCACGATCATCCGAATCGACCGCTCGGGTTCGTGCTCAGCGGCGGCTATCGGCCGAGCGCACGCGTGCTGGAGCTGATTCGCAAGGCGAACATCTTTGCCGTGCTGATGGAGGGCGATACCTACACCGTTGCCTCAAACGTGCATGACCTATTGGTGAAGACCCACCCTGAAGACCTGCGTAAGATCGAAGAGATCAAGCAGCTCGTTGCCGGCTCACTCGACGTGGAGCGGATCCTCGCCGCGGCGCGGCCGGTTCCAACGCGCTAATCGTCGCCCCTAGGGGAGCGTGATCGCGTCAATCAGGCGCACACCATCAACAACGGCGGCGAGCGAGACGAGCACCTCACCTGGCGCGGCATCGCCTATCTGTGCGTTCTCTGACAACTGCACGAGCGTTGCGCCATCAGCAAAGTCGAGGTAGTCGAGCGAGAGGCTCGGCTCGGCGGCGAGCACCCGTTCAGCGAGTGCCCGCAGCATGGCGACGCTCGTGACGCCAGACGCATACGCCTCTGCGATGAGCGAGAGGGCGACGGGGATTGCTCGTGCGGCGGCGGCGCGGCCCGCTGCTGAGAGCATCTGGTTGCGCGAACTGAGCGCAAGACCATCACCATCGCGCACAGTTGCGACGCGGTGGATTTTGATGTGATCGGTACGCTGTGCTGTCAGCCACTCAACGACGCGCACCTGCTGTGCATCCTTCGCACCGAAGTACGCCTCATTGGGGCGTACTAGATCAAAGAGTCGCGAGACAACGGTCGCCACTCCCGTGAAGTGTCCGGGTCGGGAGGCGCCCTCAAGTCGACTGGCGAGTGGCCCTGGTTCGACGCTGGTGAGTGGCTCATTGGGCGGATAGATCTCGTCAACGCTGGGGGCGAAGATCAGGTGCGCACCGGCCGCCTCGGCGAGTTGCTGGTCGCTCTCAAGGGTTCGTGGATATCGTGCGACGTCAGCGGCGTTCGCAAACTGTCGTGGGTTAACAAAGATGGAGACGACCACGGTGGCAGCGGTGCGGCGCGCGGCGGCGATCAGCGCGGCATGCCCGGCGTGGAGCGCCCCCATGGTTGGTACGAGGGCAACAGGGCGGGGAAGTTGAGCGAGCGCTTTGTCAAGCTCTGCGCGAATGGTGACGGTGCGCATCACTCTACGACTGAGCTAACGCGGGAGCTCGTCGAGGGCGGCGATCAAGGTTGCGTCAGCGACGATCCCTTGCGCTGCGGTGGGGAAGTCTCCCGATTCGACGCTCGTCCGCCAGGTGGTGAGCGCAGTGATCGCCTCATCGCGAAGGTTGGCGATGCGCCCAGCGTGTCGTGGGGCGGCGGCGCCGAG
>CAIJIA010000083.1 GCA_903820655.1 uncultured Chloroflexota bacterium | reverse complement strand
ATCGCCCAACTTGCTGCTGGTCGGGCGGTCTGCGAAGCGCAACAGCATCTCGGAGTAGTAGCGGATCGGTCGCATGCCGGCGGCCACATAGAGTCGCTGCGCACGCTCATCGGGCTCAACGCACTGCGCCTGAATCGTGGCACCAGGAAACGGCGCGAGAAGCTCCTCGGCGCGATCCCGCGACCAAGCGAGCAGATGGCGGCCCAACCCAATGCCCTGGAAGAGCGGATGCACGCCGCCAAAGAGGTAGGCGCGCGGCTTCTCGGAATCGGTTGCGCCAACCGCCCAGCCGTACCCAGCGATCGCTCCGGTTGGCGCCCGAACAACGATGGCGTTGTCGTGAGCATCGATGCCAGAAGCGGTGAGGTCTTCGCGCATGTCGCCCTCGCTGTACAGCAGCGGGTACCCCACCATCCGATAGTTCTCGTTCGTGAGGGTGGTGAGCTCCGCAACATCACGCTCAACGTCGCATGGGTGCGCCGTAAATCCCGCAGGGAGGGCGCTCGAGAGGCGGATCAATCGCTCAAGGCTTCGGCTCATGGGGATAGGGTAATCTGAACTCCGACGAAACCCGTCAGAAATCCCCCCAGGAGGCACATTGACCGAACACCAGGAACTCAGCCCTCGCGGCCTGCACGGCAGCGGCGCCGTCGCGTTCAGCACGCGCGGCGAGTACGGGGTGCGCTTCATGGTCGCCCTCGCCCGCATGGATCATGGCGAGCCCGTCTCGCTGACTGACATTGCCGAGCAGGAAGACCTGCCACGCGCCTACCTCGAGCAGATCATTGGTGGCCTGCGTGACGCGGGGATCATCGATAGCCAGCGCGGAGCACATGGCGGCTACCGGCTCGCCCGACCGGCGAACGAGGTCCGCATGGGCGCGGTGCTCAAGGCACTTGAAGGCCCGATTGTGCCGATGGCCTGCCTCGCGGAAGAGGGGAGCCCCTGCAATCGCGCTGGCAACTGCACCGTGACCCAGCTCTGGAGCCGCGTGCGCGACTCGGTGAACGAGGCGCTCGATTCATTTACCCTCGCCGACCTCGCCGCACCCGGCTCACCGATCAGCCTAAGCAGCCCAACCAAGCACTGAGAGAGGAGACGCACATGAGTGAGAACGCCTATCTGGTCATCAAGGATCTCGTCGTCGCACCGTCGAGCGATCTGAGCAAGCACATCCTTCAGGGGATCTCGCTCACGATCAAGCCGGGTGAAGTGCACGCGATCATGGGGCCGAACGGCTCTGGTAAGACGACCCTCAGCTACGCGTTGATGGGACACCCGAGCTACCAGATCGTTTCGGGAAGTGTGTTGTGGAAGGGTGAGAACTTGCTCGACTACAGCGCCGACCAGCGCGCGCGGCTCGGCCTCTTCCTTGCCTTTCAGTATCCAACGTCGATTCCAGGACTCTCCGTTGCAAGCTTCTTGCGCACCGCAATGAATGCGCGTCGCTCCGGCTTGGTGCGCGATCCTGAGTTCGATCCGTCGGACCCAGTGAAGGGCGGCATGACGATGGGCGAGTTCCGCAAACTCGTCAAGGAGAAGCTCACGCAGTTGAAGATGGACGAGGCGTTCATGACGCGCTACGTGAATGATGGATTCTCAGGCGGCGAGAAGAAGCGCCTTGAGATGCTGCAGATGGCGTTGCTGAAGCCAGAGATGGCAATTCTCGACGAGACCGACTCTGGCCTCGACATCGATGCGCTGCGCATCGTTGCCGAAGGTGTGAACACGATGCTCTCGCCAGAGCTCGGCGTGTTGGTGATCACGCACTATCAGCGCCTGCTTGATTACTTAAAGCCACAGTTCGTGCACGTGCTCGCGCGCGGCCGCATCGTGGCATCGGGCGGCCCAGACCTCGCGCACCGCTTGGAGCGCGAAGGGTATGCGCCGATTCTTGCCGAGAATGGCATTAACCCAACGGCAGATGAGGCGGCAACGCCAACCGCTGCACCAGCGCCGTCGGCGTAGCGCGGCGGGTGTAGGCTCGCGACATGGGCGCTTGGCACAACGCGAACGGCACGCTTGATCCCGTAAAGGTTCGCGCCGCCTATCCGATCCTTGCCACAACGCCGGGTGGCCGACCGCTGCACTACCTCGATAGCGCTGCAACGGCGCAGCGTCCGCAGCGCGTTGTTGATGCGGTGAGCAACTATCTGCTGACGGCGAATGCAAATCCGCATCGCGGCTCTTACACGCTCGGCCAAATGGCAACCGAAGGATACGAAGGTGCGCGTGCGCGCATCGCCAAGTATTTGAATGTGCCAGCGAGTGAGCTAGTAATGCTCGGCAGCGCAACGGAAGCGCTCAATCTGGTTGCACGTTCGTGGGGGAAAGCGAATCTCCGCCGTGGCGATGTGGTGCTCGTCACCGAAGCAGAGCATCACGCAAACCTCATCCCATGGCAGCAGATCACCCGCGAGATGGATGCCGACCTCGAGTTCATCCCGGTTGATGACATCACTGGCGAGATTCTCTGGGACCGCCTCGATTCACTGATGAAGCTGAAGCCAAAGATCGTGGCCGTTGGGCACGTCTCCAACGTGCTCGGCTCGATTGCGCCACTCGCCCAGATTGCCGAAGCTGCGCATGCGGTTGGCGCGCTTCTCTGTGTGGATGGCTGCCAGGCGGTCGCGAACATGCCCGTCTCCATCCCTGACCTTGGTGCCGACTTCTACGCCTTTAGCGCGCACAAGATGGGTGGCCTCTTCTCGGGCGGCGGCCTCTGGGCGCGCGCCGACCTGCTCGCCGAAATGGCACCGATCGAAACTGGTGGTGACATGATCCGTGGCGTGCGCCTGCGCGATGCTGACTTTGCCGAGGGGACACAGCGCTTCGAAGCCGGCACCCCCGACGCTTCGGGCGCCGTAGCCCTCGCCGCCGCCTGCGATCTGCTCGACGAGTTTGGCCGCGACAAGATTCATGCCCACGAGTCGCTCATGCTCGAGCGCGTGCTGCGCGAGCTCCCGGAGGTACTCCCCGACGCTCGCATCCTCGGGCCACGCGATGCGAGTCAGCGCGCCGGCCTCGTCGCCTTCTCGAGCGACCTGGTGCACGCCCACGACCTGGCCGAGATCCTCGACCGCCGCGGCGTGGCCATTCGCGCCGGCCACCACTGCGCCATGCCGCTCCACGAACAACTGGAGCTCAGCGCCTCGGCGCGCGTGAGCGTTGCCCCGTATACCACCAACGATGATCTCGACGCACTCTTCGCCGGCCTGCGCGACGCGCGCACAGTATTTGAGAGGTAACTCATGGGTGGTATGGACGATCTCTATCGCGAGCAGATCCTTGAGCACCACCGTCGCCCGCATAACCAGGCGCCGCTCGCCGCACCGAGCGTGAGCCTTGAGGGGCGCAACCCAAACTGCGGCGACGTCATCAATCTACAACTGCAACTCGATGACGCCGGCGTTATTACCGACGTGGCATTCAGCGGCCGCGGCTGCGCCATCTCACAGGCCGGCACCTCGCTCATCACCGACGAGCTGCGCGGTAAGAGTGTCGACGAGATCTTGGGGCTCGGCAGCCCATTTGTGATGGAGCTCCTCGGCGTTGAGGTGGGCCCGTCACGCATCCACTGCGCGCTCCTTGGCCTCGAGACAACACAGAAGGCACTCGCGACCCTACGCACTACGTAAGGCGGGAACTGAGCCAACCGCCACCCGTGATGGCGGTAGACTCTCCACAGGAAATTACCCAGCACGGAGGCTCTATGAGCAGCGCTCGCATTCTCGTTGTCGGCAGCACCATGATGGACTTGATCTCGTACGCCAAGGTCATCCCCAACGCTGGAGAGACCCTGGTCGGTGATCGCTTCCAGATGGGCTTCGGTGGGAAGGGTGCGAACCAGGCGGTGCAGGCGGCACGCTTCGGTGCCCCCGTCGCCATGGTCAACGCCGTCGGTGACGACGCATACGGCGCATCGCACCTCGCGAACTTTGTGAAAGAGGGAATCGACACACGCTGGATGCGCACCGTTCCAGGCTCCAGCGGCGTTGCGCCGATCTGGGTCGATGCGAACGGCATCAACCGCATCATCATCGTTCCCGGCGCCAATAACGAGACCGACCCCGCCGTCGCTGAGGCTGCCGTACGTGACTTCAAGCCAACGATCGTGGTCGGCCAGTTCGAGATTCCGCAGGCAACGACACTCGCCGCCTTCCGCGCGGCACGTGCTGCGGGGATCACTACCCTGCTCAACCCGGCTCCCGCCGCTGAGATCGACCCTGAGCTCCTCGCCGTCTCTGACTGGCTCGCGCCGAATGAGATGGAGTTCACCACCCTCTTCGGCGGCTCCGCCATTGGCGAGGGCGCCGACGAGCGCATCCTTGCCGCCGCAGCGCAGAGCGGTGTCAATCTGCTGGTGACGCTCGGCGGCCACGGCGCCGCGATCGCCGAGCGCGGCCAGCAAATCCAGCGCGTCAGTGCACCCACGGTGACCGTGGTCGACACGACCGGCGCGGGCGACTCGTTCCTCGGCGCATTCTCGTTCGGACTCGCCAGTGGCCTCACCCCTGTTCGGGCGGCAGAACTTGCCGTAGCCTGCGCCTCACAGAGCGTGCAGAAGCCAGGCACACAGAGCAGCTACCTATCAAAGGAAGAGGCGGCGAAACTCGCCGCACCATACCTAGCGGGAGGAGCACACTGATGGCAGCAACTGAGAGTGACGGCCGCAAGCACCACATTGGTATTCGCAACGGTGAGGTCGGCCGATACGCACTGCTCCCCGGTGACCCAGATCGCGTGGAGGTGATCGCCAGCCGATTCGACAACCCGAAGTTCCTGATGCGCCGCCGCGAATACACAACTTGGACGGGTGAGCTCGATGGCGTGCCCGTTGCCTGCACCTCCACCGGCATCGGCTGCCCATCCACGGCGATCGCGGTGGAAGAGCTTGCCGACGTGGGCGTCGACACCTTCATTCGCGTTGGCACCTCAGGCTCCATGCAGCATCACATCAAGCCGGGCTCGGTAGGTGTGATCAGCGGCGCGATTCGCGACGAAGGAACGAGTCGGCACTACCTGCCGATGGAGTTCCCTTCGGTTGCCGATCTCGACATCACCCTCGCGTTACGCGAGGCGGCGAAGGAGAGCGGCTTCCCTTGGTACGTTGGCATCGCTCAATCAAAGGATTCGTTCTACGGCCAGCACAACCCAGAGCGCATGCCGATTGCCGAGGACCTGCAGCGCCGTTGGAAGGCGTGGATGGCGGGCGGTGCCATCTGCTCTGAGATGGAGGCGGCAACGCTCTTCATCGTTGCGGCAACGCTGCGCGTTCGTGCAGGCGGCGCCATGTTGATCCTTGGCAATCCAGATCAGCGGCCAATGACCGAGGCAGAGATTGCAGATTCGTCAATTGACCGGGTGATTGACACGTCAATCGCGGGCCTGCGCAAGCTCATTGCGGCGGATCGCGCCGCCGGCCGCATCAAGTAGCGCTCACGCGCATGCCACAGCAGAAACTCATCCTCGATGTCGATACGGGCATCGATGATGCAATGGCGCTCCTCTATGCACTCGCATCTCCCGATGCTGATCTGCTCGTTGCAACGTGTGCACCAGGAAATGCCAGTCTTGAGGCAGTCGTGCGCAACACGCGCGGCGTACTCGACGTTGCGGGTGCGTCACACATCGACGTGATCGCTGGCGCTCGTACGCCGCTCGTGAAGGCGCTCGTCACTACACCAGAGACGCACGGACCAACCGGTCTCGGCTACGCCGTTCTTCCTGCACCATCACGCGCGCTCAGCACGCCTTCCACCGACGGTACGAACGCCGCCGCCGCGCGCATT
>CAIJIA010000082.1 GCA_903820655.1 uncultured Chloroflexota bacterium | reverse complement strand
TGTAGCCAGCTGCACGAATGGCGGAGCGTATGCGCTCACGCGCCTCGCCTACGGCGGTGTCAGGGAGGCCAACGATTCGCGTTGCAGGAATGCCAGGGGCAACGTCGACCTCAACTTCAACGGGAACCCCCTCAATGCCAACGAGCGCGGTTGAAGCGACTGAGGTTGGCATGCAGAAACGATCGCAGCGGCAACGTACCGCGGGCGTAGTGAGGGCTAGAGGTCTCTGGCTACCTTTGCAATGGTGTCAATGAGGCGCGCAGACCATCCTTCTAGTTCGTCTTTACGACGCAGCGCCTCGCTCACTCGCACGAGGGATCCCGCTAGCTTATGCGTCTCGCGAATGTGAATTGATGGCGCGGTTAACGTTGCAATGAAAACAATGCCAAGGTGCACCCGACCGACATCGTCACCGTCATCGTTGAGCAACCCGAGCGGCGTGAACTCCGGGATGGTCGGCGTGGCAACCTCTTCGGCCCACTCTCGAGCGAGTGCGGCACGAATGCCACCATCGTTCGGCGAGATGTGGCCACCGACGCCAAACGAGGCGCGACCATGCAGGCGCTTGTCGCTCCCACCAGCGAGGCGATCCATCCAGAAGAGCTGTGTATCACTCGCAGGAGCCCCCTCAAGGCGATAGAGGGCCACTGCATACGGGATTGGCTGTTTCCATGAGGGGTCCGACTCAAGTTCGCGCCTCGGACGTGCTTGGGCTAACCCGTCGAGACGTGTGATCTCGCGCTCACCCTCTTCGGCGCTCGTAAAGGCGCGGAGTCCGGTCCAAGTCCCCGCGGGGAGTGCGAGGTCGCGAGGGATGCCAACGATCTCCTCATCGGCGCCATTCGCCAATGGATCAGCGCTCACTCGTTCTCCGTCAGCACCGCGCGCGCGGCAGCGAGGCGTCCCTCCAGGTCCGTGCGGCCGATCACTGGGTCGTTCTCCGCGGCGGCCAAGCGCGCATCCCACTGCTCCAACACGATCCGTAGTGTCTTCAGGCGGCGGCGAACCTCGCGCGCGTTCGTCGCCAGTATGTCGGCGCCCATCGCCTCAGAGCCACGTGCTAGACGCGTGGCGGAGAGCCAACCGGTGCTCGCGAGCAGGTGCGAGATCTTCCAGCCGTCAGGGGCATCAGCCGCCTCACCGAGCGCTACGGTCTCTACGAGTGCTGCGGCAAGGAGTAGCGGCAGGTGACTGACTGCGGCGGTCGCAGCATCGTGCAGCTCCGCCTCCAAGATCACGGGGCGCGCACCGCAGCTGGTGGCGAGTCGCTCAACGAGAGCGGCCGCGCCACCGCCATTAACTCCAGGAACAATCACCCATGGCCGACCGAGAAAGAGATTGGCGTCTGCCGCGGCAAATCCGGTCTCATGGCTGCCTGCCATGGGGTGGCCGCCGCAGAAGCGAATGTTGCGCGCCGCCGCCTCCTTCGCAATCCACACCTTTGTTGAAGCGACATCGGTAACCACTGTCCCATCGGCGAGACGGCCTGATCGGCGGCAGATCACCAGCTCATCGAGAATCGCCGTCATTGCGATGGGTGGCGCACAGAGGATGACCAGAGCTGCGCCATCTACCGTCTCGGCGATTGAACGACCAACGGTGTCGATGACGCCGGCGGCTAGGGCCTCACGCGGCGCAGTCTGTGATGGGGTCCATGCGGCAATCTCTAGGCCGCTCTCATCGAGTGGGCCAACGGAGGCGGGATCTTCGCGCAGTGCTCGCGCGATGGAACCACCGATCAGGCCGAGTCCGAGCAGCGCTACCTTCACAGGCGATCAGCCAACGGTGGCGATGGCGTCGAGTGCGCGAATGACGGCGCGAATGCCGCCCTCAAAGTTGCCAAGATCCATCGACTCATTTGGTGCATGGGCGTTGTCGTCGGGTGGCGTGAAACCGAGCAAAACGACTGGGAGTCCAAGCTCCTTCTGGAAGAGCGCAGCGATAGGGATGGAGCCACCCTCGCGGATATAGAGCGGTGGTACGCCGAAGGTCGCCTCAAGGGCTCCAGCAGCGGCGTTGAGGTACGGATCGCCAAGCGGCGTAAGGAAGGCATCACCATTGCCGAGGTTTTGCACCGCAACCTGCAGTCCGGCAGGGGCAGCGGCGCGAAGTGCCGCCTCAAGCTGCCGACTGATCTTCTCTGGGTCTTGCGCGGTGACGAGACGGCACGAGATCTTCGCGTGCGCATGCGCTGGGATGATCGTCTTTGAGCCATCGCCCATGAAGCCGCCCCAGATGCCATTCACATCGAGCGTTGGGCGCCCGCCGCGTCGCTCAACGGTCGAGAAGCCGCTCTCCCCCGCCGTAGCGGTGGCGCCAATGCCTGCGAGATATCCGGCTTCGTCGAACGGCAGGGCCGCAAAGGCGGAACGGTCAGCTGGTGTCAGCTCAACGACATCGTCGTAGAAGCCAGGCACAGTGATGTGGCCTTTTGCGTCATGCAGAGAGGCGATCATCGCAGCGAGTGCGTTGGCGGGATTGACCACGGAGCCGCCGTAGCTTCCAGAGTGCAGGTCGACGTCGGAGGCGCGTACGTCTACCTGAATGTAGGTGATGCCGCGGAGTCCCACCGTGAGCGCCGGACGATTTCCGTCAAAGAATCCTGAGTCGCTGATGATCACGGCGTCGCCGCTGCAGCGCTCGGGATTCGCCGCCATCCACGACTCGAGGTTAACGGAGCTCGACTCCTCTTCCCCTTCAAACACGTACTTCACGTTCACTGGCAGGGTGCCACGGGTTGTGACGAGCGCCTCAAGGGCACTGAGGTGAATCACGATCTGCCCCTTATCGTCGGCAGAGCCGCGGCCAAGCATCCGTCCGTCGCGAACGATCGGCTCAAATGGGCTGGTCTTCCAGAGGTCGAGCGGGTCTCCCGGCTGCACGTCGTAGTGGCCGTAGATCACCACGGTTGGTAGCGAGCTGTTGACGATCTTCTCGGCAACCACAATTGGGTGGCCACCCGTCTCACTCACCTCAACGCGCTCTGCACCGATGCGACGGAGTTCAGCGGCCAGCCACTCTGCGGCGGCACGGCAATCAGCGGCGTTCTCAGGGAGGGCAGAGACGCTCGGGATCTTCAGGAACTCCGCGTACTTCGCCATCCGCGTCGTGGCGATTGCGACGAGATGCGCCTCCTCTGGCCCCTCTAGCCCCTTCCAAGCGAGCGTTGGGGCGTAGGCCATCAGGCTGGCTGCCCCGCAGCCGCGCCGCCAGGGCCGGGCTTAACCACCAGTTCAGACTTCGGCTCGGCCTTCGCCACTGGAATCGACACTCCCGCGGCACGAAGGCGATCGAGAAGGCCCGCGTACGCAGCTGGCTTCGCAGGAAGGTCGGCGAAGAGCGTTTCAAAGGCCTCGCCCTCAACCGTCTCCTCGGCAATCAGCTTCGCTGCAAGGGCGTCCAAGCGATCGCGGTACTTCGTGAGCACCTCGCGTGCGCGCACCGCTCCACGATCAATGATCGCGCGGACCTCTTCGTCAATCTGCTTTGCGACGGCCTCGGAGTAGTTCTTCTGCTCCGACATCTCGCGGCCCAAGAAGATCATCTCGTCCTGACGGCCGAGCGTGACGGTTCCTAACTTCTCGGACATACCGAAGCGCGTCACCATCTTGCGCGCAAGATCGGTCGCCTTCTCGATGTCGTTGGATGCGCCGGTTGTGGTGTCGCCAAAGACGAGCTGCTCGGCAACGTTGCCGCCGAGCATCGCGGCAATCTTGTCTTCGAATTCACTCTTGCTCTGCAAGTAACGATCCTCAGTTGGCAGGTTCATGGTGTAGCCGAGCGCCATGCCGCGGCTGATCACCGTCACCTTGCTGACCGGGTCGCACTTCTCAAGAATGCGACCTACGACCGCGTGACCACCCTCGTGGTACGCGATGATCTGCTTCTCTGCATCGGTAATCAGGCGGCTCTTGCGCTGTGGGCCAGCCATCACGCGATCAAGCGCCTCGGCGAACTCATCCATGCCGATGGTGCGCTTGCTGCGACGTGCGGCAAGAATCGCCGCTTCATTCATGAGATTTGCGAGGTCTGCGCCAGAGAATCCTGGTGAACGGCGCGCGATCTCTTCGAGGTTGACCGTCTTGTCGAGCGGCTTCCCCTTCACGTGCACCTTCAAGATCGCAATGCGTCCCTTTAGGTCAGGGCGATCGAGGATCACCTGGCGATCGAAACGGCCTGGGCGCAGCAGCGCCGGATCAAGTACATCTGGGCGGTTCGTTGCGGCAACGATAATCACGTTGGTGCCTGTTTCGAAACCGTCCATCTCCACGAGGATCTGGTTCAGCGTTTGCTCGCGTTCGTCGTGTGAACCGCCGAGCCCGGCACCGCGCTGACGACCGACCGCATCAATCTCGTCGATGAAGACGATGCATGGTGAGTTGCGCTTCGCCTGGTCAAACAGATCGCGAACGCGCGATGCGCCTACGCCAACGAACATCTCCACAAATTCGGAACCTGAGATGCTGAAGAACGGCACGCCAGCCTCACCAGCGACCGCTCGAGCAAGGAGTGTCTTTCCGGTGCCTGGTGAACCGATCAGGAGGACGCCTTTCGGAATCTTTGCGCCAAGCGCTTCAAAGCGCTCAGGGAACTTCAGGAACTCAACAACCTCTTCCAGCTCGACCTTCGCCTCCTCGACGCCTGCGACGTCGGCGAAGGTGACAGGAGTCTTGTTCGCAATGAACATCTTCGCCTTGCTCTTACCGAAGCTCATCGCCTGGTTGTTCTGTCCTTGCGCGCTGCGCATCATGAAGACGAAGAGGCCACCGATCAGAAGGACCGGCAGCAGGGCGCTGATCAGCAAGCTAAAGAGCTGGCCGGAGTCGTCGGGCTTCTTCGCGCCGAACGTCACGCTGTCGGGGTTGCGGCCACCAGCGACGGCGGCGGCGCGAACATCGTTGTAGACATCGGTCAGCTGTGTTGGGACCTGCACCTCGTAGGTCTCTGGTGGGGTGCCGGTCTTGGTGATGGTCAGGATCTGCTCCTGCTGCACAACGGAGGCGACGCTGCCCCCACGGACCTCGGCCAGGAATGCCGAGTAGTCCTTCGTTGCGGCTGGCACAGGAGTGAGGAGGACGCTGCCGAGGAGCACCACGGTGCCCAGAAGCAGGATCAGCATGACTGCACCGTTTCGCAGAGCCTTCGGAATCATTAGGTTCCCTCCGTTCTCCGTCTTCCCCAAAGGTGCATGGTAGCGAGGGCAGGAATCGAACCTGCTACCAAGGGCTTATGAATCCCCTGCTCTACCGGTGAGCTACCCCGCCGTGCCTCTGCATAGGATACCGAACGGGGCTCCCCCACGCACCACGAGCCTAGAGCCCGCCCACGAGGCGATCCGCTAGGCTCCGAGGATGCTTCGAATCCTCGCCCTCTGCCACGGCAACATCTGCCGCTCCCCCTTGGCCGAGGTGCTCATTGAGGCGGCTATCAACGCTGATCCGCTCCTCGCTGGGCGCGTAACGGTCTCTAGCGCTGGCACCTCCGACGAGCATGCCCGCGAGGGGATGCATGCCAATAGCGCCGCGATTTTGAACGCACGCGGCCTGCGAAGCACCCATCAGGCGCGCCTCTTCACCCCAGCCATGGCATCCACGCTTGATCTGGTGCTCGCCGCCGATCAGGCGAACCTCCGCAACGGGCGC
>CAIJIA010000081.1 GCA_903820655.1 uncultured Chloroflexota bacterium | reverse complement strand
ATTCTCGCCGCTGGCACGGCCTACGAAACCTTGAGTGTCGCGAGCGACTCTCCAGGGCGTACCGTGGCAAACGCTGCACCGCCGCGCGGATCGGCAAGGCTCACCGTGCGATGTGCATCAAGTGATGCCGCCGCGGAAACATTGGCACCGATTGCGGCCAGTACTGCGACCGTCGCGACACGGCCAGAGCGAGCGGCGGCATCGCCATCTTCGGTACGCACTGCGATGCCGTAGCCCGGCAGGCCAACGAGGCAGAGCCCCTCAGCCCCCTGCTTCGCTACAACAACGCCCTCACCACCGCGAATGAGATCAGTATCCAGGAAGCCTGCCCCGGAGATGAGGCGCGGGTTCTTAACTGCGGCAGAACGAACGCGCTCGAGCAGCGCGCGGTAGCGCTCGGGTATGAGTGGGTCGTGTGGGGTTGCCCAGCGCCGCGCCCCCTCCGCCGCCGCACGAAGCGGGATCGCCGAGGTCGGGATCGCGCACCCATCAATCCCCCACGGCGCTGCATGCAGGTCAACGCTGAGCAACTCACCAACCACGGTGCGCAGTTCGCGCTGCACCGGGTGATCAAAGGCGTCGTAGCCGATCGGATCGAATCCTCGCGCCTTCGCCAAGATCAGCAGGGAGAGGTGCTGCCCAGAGCACATATGCGCAAGCAGCTCGCCGCTCCCACCACGTGCGCTCTGCGGTCGACCGTGGACGAGATGCTCTGGGTTGAGCCCGAAGGTTTCGATCATCCGCTGCGCTACCGCGGTGTGCTCATCAGCGCCGGCATGGCTCGCCGAAGCGAGTGCAATCATTTCGTCGTCAAGGATGAGGCCAGCCTCGTCTGCCGCAGCCAACACCGCCACCGCGGTAAAAGGCTTCACGGAGCTACGCAGTGAGATCAGTCGATCTGGCTCGCCGACGCCTGCAGCCAGGCGGCCTCCGCCTGCCACTACCGCCACGTCGCCACGATGTGCCGACTCGGTGATCTGGCCACGCTGAACCACCGTAATCACCGGTGGCGGCGCGCCTTCGCCGACGCGAACGCCGCTCATGCCAGGCCGAGGGCCTTGTCAACCTCTGTCAGACCGCGATCAATCACTTCGAACGCAAAGTCAAGCTCTTCGCTCGTGATGATGAGTGGCGGGTTCGTGAAGAAGCCGTTCCAACGCACAATTGTATAGAGACCGTTCTTGCGGAAGAATGCGCCGAGCGCCGCCATCTCTGGTGCGCTGGTGTTGAACGCCGCGATCGGCTCTTGCGTCTTCGGATCACGCACCAGCTCGATGATGCCGAAGAGCCCGATGTTCCGAATCGCCCCAACACACGGATGCTTCGCCTTCATGCGCTCGTGGTGCGCACGGAGCGTCTTCCCCATCCTGGCGGAGCGGGTGATCAGGTCGTCCTCCTCGTAGACCTCGATCGTTGCGAGGGCGGTCGCGCAGGCGAGTGGATGGCTGTTGTAGGTCAAGCCACCACCAAAGACCTTCTCTGCGAAGTGATCGGCGATCGGTCGTCGCATGCCGAGGGCCCCGAGCTGCACATAAGCGCTGGTGAGGCCCTTCGCCATGGTGATCATGTCGGGCACCACACCTGAGTGATCAATGGCGAACCACTTCCCCGTTCGGCCAAATCCGGCCATCACCTCGTCGGCAATGAGCAGGATGCCGTGACGGTCGCAGATGTCACGCAGCCCCTGCATGTAGCCGTCGGGTGGAATAAGGATGCCGTTGGTGCCCACCACCGGCTCGACGATGATTGCGGCGACGGTGTGCGGCCCTTCGAAGCGAATGATCTTCTCGGTCTCCGCAAGCACCTCTGCTACGGGCCGAGGCTCAGCGGCGCCGTATTCGTGGAAGTCTGGGATGCGGAAGATGCCAGGCATGCCTGGCTCAGCGAACCAGCGACGCGGGTCACCCGTTGCGCTGAGCGCTCCGGAGGTGCCGCCGTGATACGAGCGATAACGCGCGGCGATCTTATGTCGACCTGTGTAGAGGCGTGCGATGCGGAAGGCGTTCTCAACCGCTTCGGCGCCGCCGTTCGTGAAGAAGAAGGCGTCGATATCGCCGGGGCAGATCTCGGCGAGCTTCGCGCCGAGCCGTGCGCGCGGCTCCGTTGCCATAAATGGGTTTGCGTAGGCCAGGGTCGCTGCCTGATCGGTGATCGCCTTCAACACCCGCTCATCGCCGTGGCCAATGTTGGTGCACATGAGTTGGCTATTGAAGTCGAGGAACTTCTCCTCTTCGGGAGTCCAGAACCAGGAACCCTTCGCGCGCGCGATTGGAATAGGGTTCGCTGCAGCCTGCGCCGACCATTCGGTCATGGTGTGCCGCTTGGAGAGGGCGACCATCTCTGGTCCGCTCAGTGGGGTTCGCTTAGCTGCGCTCATAGACCCTCCCAGTGATGAGGCGCAGGCGCGCCCCTCGTGCCGCTGAGGATACCCCCCTTCTGGTGGTGCGTGGCGCGAGACAATCACGCTATGCGCCGCGCGCGGAGCGCGGATCGGCGAGAATCTCGTCATGGCAACAACCGCTGAAAGCCTGGCTGCACAGAGCGCCCCGGCCACCCTAAAGAACTACATCAACGGGCACTGGGTCGCCTCATCTTCGAGCGAGCGGCTCGTGGTGCCGAACCCGGCGACCGAGGCCCCCCTCGCCTATGTCCCCCTCTCGAATGCCGCCGACGTACAGGCTGCCGTTGATGCGGCGCGAGCCGCCGCACACGAGTGGGGCGAGATGCCGCCACCCGAGCGCGCCGGATATCTCTTCAAGCTGCGCGAGGCAATGCTCGACAACCGCGAGGCGCTCGCCAAACTTGTCACCACCGAGAACGGAAAGGTGCTGAGCGATGCGACAGGCGAGGTTCGCCGCGGCATTGAGGTCGTTGACTTCGCCTGTGGCGCCCCAACGCTCCTGATGGGCCAGAACCTCGACCAGGTCTCGCGCGGCATCGACTCCGAAATGGTGCGCTTCCCCGTCGGTGTCGTTGCCGGCATCACACCATTCAACTTCCCCTTCATGGTTCCGATGTGGATGCTGCCACTCGCGATCGCCTGCGGTAACTCCTTCATCTTGAAGCCATCCGAGCGCACCCCACTCTCGGCGCACCGCATCATCGAGATCTGCGAAGAGGCTGGCATTCCGCCGGGCGTTGTTGGCTTGGTGCACGGCGCTGTGGAGACCGTCACCGGCCTGATCACGAACCCAGGCGTCGATGCCATTAGCTTCGTGGGCTCAGAGCGCGTGGCGCGCATCGTCTACGAGACAGCGGCGAAGAGTGGCAAGCGCGTGCAGGCGCTCGGTGGGGCGAAGAATCACATCATCGCGATGCCTGACGCGGTGCTCGACCAGAGCGTGCCCAACATCGCGGAGTCTGCCTTCGGCAATGCGGGGCAGCGCTGTCTTGCAGGCTCGGTGCTCACCCTTGTTGGAGAGGCCCGAGAGCGCATGTTGCCGCGACTTCTGGAACATGCCGACACGATCAAGATGGGATTCGGCCTCGATGCTGGGATCTCGCTCGGTCCCGTGATTCGCGGCGAAGCGCGCGAGCGCATTCACAAGCTCGTTGATGAGGGGGTCGCCGCTGGCGCCACAATGCTGCGTGACGGACGTGGCACCGGCCCTGCGAAAGGCTACTTTGTTGGCCCAACGCTGCTGGAGATCGCACCAACGTCGCCGCTGGCACGCGAGGAGGTCTTCGGGCCGGTCCTCTCCGTGCTCTACGCCAAGGACCTCGAAGAGGCGCTCCGCCTGATGGCCGAGACGAATGAATACGGTAACGCCGCGAGCATCTACACCGCCTCTGGCTCTGCGGCGCGCGAGTTCAAGCGCAAGGCAACCTCGGGCATGCTCGGCGTGAACGTTGGTGTTGCCGCCCCAATGGCCTTCTTCCCGTTCAGCGGTCGCCGCAAGAGCTTCTTCGGCGACTTGCATGCGACCGGTCGCGACGGAGTGGAGTTCTACACCACGAAGAAAGTGATTACTGCTCGCTGGTTCTAATTGAGAGCGCCGCTGGCGCTAGAGCAGGTCGACGAGCTCTTTCACTGCATCGGCCGAGCGCTTGAAAGCGGTCGACTCATCAGCCGTTAGCGTGATCTCAATGATCTTCTCAATGCCGTTCCCGCCGATCACAACCGGGACCCCAACGTAGAGCCCGTTCACTCCATATTCGCCTTCTAGGAGCGCCGCGCACGGGATCAGGCGACGGCGATCGAGCAGGATGCTCTCCACCACTTCGAACGTCGCTGCGGCTGGCGCGTAGTAGGCCGAACCGGTCTTCAGGAGCTCCACGATCTCGGCGCCACCGCTGCGGGTGCGCTTGACGATCGCCTCAATGTGATCTGCTGCGAGGAATTCTGGGAGTGGAATGCCGCCGATTGAGGAGTAGCGTGGCAGCGGCACCATCGTGTCGCCGTGGCCACCCAAGACGAACGCGCGAACATCTTCGACGCTCACGCCTGCCTCTTGCGCGATGAAGGTGCGATAGCGTGCAGAGTCAAGGGTGCCGGCCATGCCGATCACGCGGTGCTTTGGAAAGCCCGATGCCTTGAGGGCGACGTGGCACATCGCATCGAGCGGATTGGTGACGACGACCAAGATGGCCTCGGGGGATCGCTTGGTTGACTCGGTCACCACGCTGCGAACAATGCCCGCGTTGGTGTTGAGCAGATCGTCGCGGCTCATCCCTGGCTTACGGGCGATCCCGCTGGTCACCACGATCACATCGGAGTTCGCCGTGTCGTCGTAGTTGTTGGTGCCAACGATGCGGGCGTCATGGCCCACGACGGGAGCCGCCTCGGCAAGGTCGAGCCCTTTCCCCTGCGGCAGCCCCTCAACGATGTCAATCAGAACAACATCGGCGAGCCCGGATTCAGCGATGCGTTGCGCGGTGGTGGCGCCAACGTTCCCTGCGCCGATGACGGTGACCTTGCGACGCTGAATCTTTGCCATGAGCCCTCCTCTGCCGGCGATGCCGCCGCTCACGCTGATCCTAGCGCTGGCCCGACTTCTTGGCTGGGGTCGCGGTTCGAAGACGCACGATGGCAATGGCGAGGGTCACCAGTAGGACTGCCCCCATGACGAAGTAGGCGGTGGCGATGCCGCCAACCTTCCAGTTCTCGAGGCGCAGCCCCTCAAGGGCGAGGCGGGTCACGCTGTACCAGGCAACGGCGCCAAGGCCGACCATGCCAGGGAGCAGGTGACCCTTCAGCCGCTGCCCAAGCGCAGGGAGGAGCAACGCGCCGGCAACGCCTGACAGCGACTCGTAGAGGAAGAGTGGATGGAACTTTGCGGCGTCACCAATCGCCGCGCACGAGACGGTGGCGGCGCGATGGGCGCAATCGATGGCGAGTCCCCAGGGGAGATCGGTCGGCGCGCCGTAGAGCTCCTGGTTAAACCAGTTCCCCCACCGCGCGATTGCCTGCATCACCAAGATCGCTGGACCGGCAACGTCCACCCAGCTCCATGGCTCTTGGCGCCAGCGGCGCAAGATCACCACGAGCGCAATCGTGCCGGTGATGAGACCGCCAGGTGCGCCAAGACCCTCATACGGCGGAATGATTGCGGCAATGGGATTTGACGCATAGAGACGATCCCACGCATCGACTACGTGATAGAGGCGGCCTCCGGCAAGTGCCGCAATGGAGATGATGATCAGCCCGTCGAGGATGAGCTTCTCGTTCAATGAGCGGCGACGTGCCTCTCGGACCATGAAGCGATAGGCCACCAGCAGCCCTACGGCGTAGAGGAGGCCGTACCAGCGAATAACCAGCGGTCCGACGGTGATCAATACGGAGTCCGGCGGCAGCGGCAACATTTAGACGTTGACCCCGATCAGCGATCCGACGGCGTAGGTAATTGCCGCCGCAGCGGCACCAATAGCGAGCTGGCGCAACCCTGTATAGATTGCCGACTTGCCGGTCAGGAGGCTCACAGCGGCGCCGACACCGAAGAGTGTGACCGCCGTCAAGGCGATGCTCACCAGGAGTGCGGTGGATCCGCTCAACAGAATGAATGGCAAGAGCGGCACAAACGCGCCGACGGCAAAGGCGAGGAACGAGAAGATCGCAGCGCCCCAAGGGGATCCAAGCTCCTCTGGGTCGAGACCAAGCTCTTCGCGAACGAGCGTCTCAAGTGCAATCTTCGGATCGGCCATCAGCCGCTTTGCAATTGCCTTGGCTTCGTCATCAGGAAAGCCGCGCGCGTGATAGATGGCCGCGATCTCGGCCTCCTCCTCTTCGGGCATCGCCTCAAGCTCTGCACGCTCCAGTTCAATCTGGCGCTCCAGCAGTTCGGTCTGGCTGCGCATCGAGACGTACTCGCCCGCCGCCATGCTGAATGCGCCGGCAAGGAGTCCTGCAACGCCGGCAAGCACCACGAAGCCACCCTGGCCGCTGGCGGTGGTCGCCCCCGCGATGCCCATCACCAAGGCGGCATTCGAGACGAGGCCATCGGAGACGCCGAAGATCGTGGCGCGCACAGTGCCGCTGTTGCCAGCGCGGTGCCACGGCTCGCGAGCCTTGGTCTCTTCAAGTGCGCCACGGTGTGCGGCGTCACTCTTACCAGTTCCGGCGGCCTTTCCGGAGTCGAGTTCGCGCCAGATGTCGGCGTGCTTCGCCTCGTCGGCGGCAATGTCGGCGACCTCGGCCACGTCGCTGTGGGCGCCGTAGACCTCCTCTTCGTATCCCTCAAGCGCCTTCACCATGTCGCTCACCGCACGCGTGCCGAAGAGTCGCGCAAGGAGCGTGATCTGGCGCACGCGCCAGCTTGGACGCTTGGCGGTGGGCACCTGCTCGCCGAGGCTGAGGAGCTTCGCCTCCCAGATCGCCGCATGGCGTCGCTCACTGGTGGCGATGCGCTCAAAGGCGCTGCGGCGTGCAGGGTCTTTTTCGATCTTGGCGAGGGCGTCGTACAAGAAGATTGCGTCACGCTCTAAGGCGAGACCGGCGAGGCTTGCAGCGCGATCTTTGATCTCTTGCATTGGAGCTCCCCTCTTGCGCACACGTGCTGCGCGTCGCCCCCATCGTAGCGCGCTGTGCTGGGCTAGGTCTGAAGAACGACCCACCCCTGATCGTCGACGCTCACCACGTGCACCGCGAGGGGAATCTCCGCAGGAGGATCGAGTGGCTCGCCGCTCTCCAGGTCGAATCGCGAGAGGTGAAGCGGGCAGGTCACAGTGGGCCGGTCGACGGTGGCCGGTGAAAGGAAGCCGCGATCCAGCTCGCAATACTCATGGGTGCACACTCCATCGACCGCCAACAGCTTGCCGCCGCGATTCACCACCAGGATGGCCACGCCACCAGGCCAGGCGAGGCGCATCGTGCCGTCCAGCAGTTCTGCTGCGGGGAAGAGGCGCTCAGCTGGCATATGCGCCGGCTACGACGCGAGCGCCGCGGGCTGCTTCGCCAATGCGGCATCGAGCTTCGCAGCAAGCACCTCGCGCAGGCGCTCAGCATCGGCATCGAGCGGGAGTGCGGCGACAACGGGCTCGAGGAATCCCATCACGATGGTGCGGCGCGCTTCGGCATCGGTGAGACCACGCGAGCGAAGGTAGAAGATCTGGGCTGGGTCAATTGGTCCAACGGAGCTGCCGTGCGCTGCGCGCTCACAGTCGGGCTGGTCAATCCAGAGTGATGGAATCGCCACACTGCGCGCCGTCTTGGAGAGGAGCATGCCGAACTCACCGAGGTACGAGTTGGTGCCGCGTCCGCTGCGCGGAATCGTCGTGACCCCCTTGATGTAGCCACGTGCGTTTCCAGCGAAGACGCCCTTGGCCAAGAGGTCGCCGACCGTCTTCTGGCCGGAGTGCAAGCTGTAGGTCGTGAGGTCGTGAATCTGATCGCCGGCACCGAAGACCACCTCAACCTGGCGAACGCCAGATCCATCACCCGAAAGCAGATGATCGATGCGCCCGCGCACCAACCGTGCCCCGACCTGCGCCACGGTGAGCTGCAGTTGTGCCTTCTCGCCGAAGGTGTGACGGCGGACCGTCACGTAGGCGCGGTCTTCAGGGAGGTCCTGAATGGATGAGAGGGCCAACGATGCCCGGGCGCCGAGCGTGATCTCACTGCTGGTTGCCAAGAGTGAGGTGGCGATGCCAGCCTCGGCGGCACTTCCGCTGATCTCTTCGACGATCGAGGCCTGTGCGCCATCGCCAAGGTTCACGGCGATGCGAGCAAGGAGCGACGAGCCAGACTCTGGGGCGACGACGCGAATGACGATCGGTGCAGTCAGTCGACCGGCGTTGAGGGTGATCGAGACGCCAGTGTTCCAGAGTGCGGCGACGAGTGCAGCGGTGCGGTCTTCGCTTGCGACACCCATCGGTGCGGATAGGTTGAGTGGCGTAACGCTCAGACCGGCGGTGGTTGCCTCTGCACCGAGATAGGCGCCAACACCAGCACTTGAGATCTCAATGAGTGCCGCGGCACCTTCTGGTAGTGCTGTTGCGGGGAGCGTTCGAATCTCTTGTGGGAGCGCGGCGGGCGCGGCGCGCTCTACCTGTACCGCTCGCAGGTCGACGTATCCGGTGAAGAGCAGGTTCGACTCTGTTGGCAGGGCGTGAAACGCGGCGAGTGCCACCGTGCGCTCAGACAGGCCAGCGCCCCCTGGGCTGAGCTTGGTGATCATGTCGGCGGTTGCCCACTCGAGTGGGAGATCAGCGAGAGCGCGGCGGGTCACCCGAGGGCCCCCTCCATCTCGAGTCGAATCAGGCGATTGAACTCGAGGGCGTACTCCATCGGCAACTCTTTGGTGAAGACTTCAAGGAAGCCTTGCACGATCAGATTCGTTGCCTCGTTCTCCGTCATCCCGCGGCTCATCAGATAGAAGATCTGATCATCGGAGACGCGACCGACCGTTGCCTCGTGGCTCATTGAGGTGTCGTCCTCCTGGATGTCGATGTATGGATACGTCTCGGAGCGGCTCCCTTCGTCGAGGATCAGCGCATCACAGCGCACGCTGGTGGTAACACCGGTTGCGCCAGGCGCCACGCGAACGGTGCCGCGGTAGGTTGCCACGCCGCCGTCCTTGCAGACCGACTTACCAACAATGCGGCTGGTGGTGTTCGGTGCAAGGTGCACCGCCTTCGCACCGGTGTCCTGATGCTGGCCCTTTGAGGCGACAGCGACGGAGACGATCTCTGCGTGCGCCTTCTCGCCGAGCAGGTAGAT
>CAIJIA010000080.1 GCA_903820655.1 uncultured Chloroflexota bacterium | reverse complement strand
CCGACACGCCGCGACGCGTGATGAGGCAATTGATGCGCTCTGGCCCGAAGCAGAGGCGCAGGCCGGACTGAACTCACTCAACCAGGCGATCTATCACCTACGACGCGCACTTGACCCTGACTACGATCTCGCGCTCCAAGAAGGAACTCCCACGCCGTACATTCGCCATGAGGCCGAGATGGTGACGGTCAACCTTGATCTCGTGACCTTCGATTCAGCTCGACTTCGAAGCACGCTTGATGCGGTGCGCCGTCGCGCACGGGTAGACCAGATTGACGATCTTCTCGACTCGTACCTTGGGCCGTTCGGTGTTGAGGTTCCGTTTGAGCCGTGGGCGGAGCAGCATCGAAGCGCACTTGACGTCGGAATTTTTGCAATCGTTGAACGCGAGATGGCTGCGGCGTATTCCGTGGGTGACATTGATCGCGCGATTGATCTTGCCTTACGCGCCGTGCGCATTGATCCAACAGATGGCGCAATGCTGGAGCACTTAGCACTGCTGTTGGAAGAGAGTGGCTCGATTGCTGGTGCGCGTCGAGCGGCGGCGCGAGCAGTGTCAGCGTTACGCGAAATGGATATTGCGCCGAATCCGGCGTTGCAACGACTTAGCGCGCAGCCGCAGCGCGTTCGGCCTGCGCTGCAGCAATGACGGCCGCAACAGCAGAGAGAATCACAGTAATTCCGTAGAGCAGGCACCACCCGCACCATGCACCGATGGCGAACGCTTGAATTGCAATGAGGACAAGCTCAATGGCGGCGCCAATAATCGCGGCAAGCACCCAAATATTCAGTGAGACTGTTGAGCGCGTGCGCAGGTAGTGCACCGATGCAATAAGTAGCACCAACGAACCGACAACGCCGACTAGCGCAACGGGGATTGGGCCGATGCTGGAGTAGACCGATGACTCAACTTTGGCGCAGCCGCCAAAGGGTCCGAGCGCAGGGCCGCAAAGTGCAGGGATGCCTGCATACCTAATAGCGAGGAGATAGGTCGCAATGACTGTTCCGATGGCGGAGATGACTGCGCCGAACCGTACGGCACGCATGTGGTTACGGCTTGAGCGCGTCGTCGATACGCTTGTAGAGGTCAGCCTCTGCTGGGATGCCAGCCTGCATCCAATCGCCAAGCTTCAGCGTTGGTGTACCGGTGACTCCAGCAGCGCGAGCTGCTGCGCTCTCCGTCTCCACATCGGCACGAATCGTAGGATCGGTAATGCATGAGTCCCATTGCGTCAGATCGAGGCCTGCTGCACCGGCGAGGATGCGAAGTCGGGGTGCGCTGAAGCCGCCTTCGTTCTCACCGTTCTGGTTCGCGAAGAGGTACGAGTGGTACGCCCAGAACTTCCCTTGCTTCTCCGCGCATACAGCGCCAACAGCGGCAGTGAATGACTCTTCGCCGAGGAAGGCGAAGAAGTGATGCTCAATACGGAGCTTCCCCCCCTTGATGTACTTCTCGTAGAGGAATGGCTCGCTACCGTTCGCCCAGATGCCGCAGATCGGGCACTGGAAGTCGGTCCACACCTCAAGAGTGACTGGGGCATCAGTCGCGCCAATGCCCCGGTCCACGATGAACTCGGCGGCTGGGGTGAAGACTGGCGCAACGGGGGTAAAGGAGTCGCTTGCGGTTGGCTTCCCGCTGAAGGAGCCCGAGAGGAGGAGCACGACGAGACCCACGCCAAGGACGACTGCGCCAATCCCGAGTGCGTTCTTAATGATGCTCATGGATGAATCATACCCGCGCTGGCCCAGCACCCTCTGATCAGCCCCCGCCACCTTGTATTGAGACTTAGTCTCAATACTGATAGGATGCCCCTATGGCACGAGAGTTGCTCGAGGCGCTTGACCAGGCGGGGGTCCGCCTTACCGGGCCGCGTCGTGAACTCGCCGCCCTCATCGCGCGCCGAACGGGGCACTTCACCGCCGCCGATCTGCTCGCCGACGCCGAGCAGCGCAGCCTCGGCATCGGACGCGCCACCGTCTTCCGTCTCCTCGAACTCCTTGCCGACCAGAACCTCGTCGAGCGGGTTGATCTCCCAGACGGCCGACACGCCTACGTCCCATGCGAGCCGTCGCACCACCACCACCTCGTCTGTGTCTCGTGCGGCGCAATCTCCGAGGTTGATGACTGCGGCATTGACGCCGTCACCGCCGAGGCGGCCCGGCGCTCCGGTTTCGAAATTCAGTCGCATCGGCTCGAGCTCTTCGGTCGCTGCCCTCGCTGCCAGAACGTGGAGCCGCGCCAATGAGCCGGCGCCTGGTTGCGACGCTCGTTGCGCTTCTTGCTCTGAGCGCAGCGTGTGGCGGCTCGAGCGGCTCGCCAGCGGCCTCAACGTCGGGCTACCGCGTGATGGCAACGACGAGCGTCTTCGCCGATATTGCGCGGCTCGCACTCGGTGATTCAGTGCAGATTGATTCCATTGTTCCGGCCGGTATTGATGTGCACACCTTTGAGCCGTCTCCGTCTGATGCGGCCAAGATTGCAACCGCTGATCTCATCATCATGAATGGCTTAGGCCTTGATGAGTGGGTTGTCCCGCTAATCGAAGCTGCGCACAAGAGCAGTAGCGATCTGCTGCGCCTCGGCGAGGGGCTTGATGCATCAGACAGCTGGGTCTACCTGGCTCCAGCTGATTCCGGAGCAACGCACTCGTACGACCCGCATGTGTGGCTTGATCCAATCGGGGCAGCACACTACGTGCAGCGCATTGCAGATCGTGTCGTTCAAGATCAACCAGAACTCACCGATACTATTCGCTCAGCGTCAGCGAAGGGCTTTGCGGCACTTGACGAGCTTGACGCTGACGTCCGTGCGCTCTTCTCAGATATTCCGGAAGAGAACCGCAAGATCGTCACCTTCCATGATGCATTCGGGTATTTTGCTCGGGCATACAACATCACGATCGTCGGCGTCGCAATTGCATCACCAGGCCAAGATCCGAGTGCTCGTGAGATCGCCGCGCTCATTGATGCGATCCGCGCGTCAGGGGTAACTACCGTGTTTAGTGAGGTGCAGTTCCCCTCCAAGGTGCTGACAAGCATCGCGGCGGAGACGGGTGCCACGGTGCTGGCCGATCTCTACTCAGACGCGCTCGGTGCCGCCCCTGGCGACACATACATCAGTGCAATGCGCGCGAATGCGACAGCGATCGCAGCATCAATGCAGCGATGAGAACATGTGGCAATGAATAGCGAGGCAAACGCCATTGACCTTGTTGACGTTACCGCAGGGTACGGCGATCGTGCGGCGATCAGCGGCGTCTCGCTCAGCCTTGCACCAGGTTCGCTGACCGCGATCTTCGGCCCGAATGGTGGAGGAAAGTCAACGCTGCTGAAGTGCATCGCTGGGCTGATGCAGCCGTGGAGTGGCAGCGTGCAGGTACTTGGGTCAGCCGTTGGCCTGCACGCAAAGCGTGCTGCGTATGTGCCGCAGGCCGAGCAGGTTGATTGGAGCTTCCCTGTCTCGGTCGGCGAGGTGGTGATGATGGGTCGTACCCCAGCGCTTGGACCGCTCGGCCGACCCGGCGCCGCCGATCACGCTGCGGTGGCAGATGCGCTCGCGCGTGTTGATATGGCTGATCTTGCACAGCGCCAGATCGGCGAGCTCTCGGGTGGTCAGCGTCGCAGGGTCTTCTTGGCACGTGCGATCGCCGCAGATCCGGAGATCTATCTCCTCGACGAGCCTGTCACCGGCGTTGATCCCACGACGCAGGAGAAGATCATGAACATCCTTGACGCCGAGGCGGCGCGCGGTCGCACGGTCGTGGCCACTACGCACGATCTCGCCTGCGCCGCGCAGCGTTTCCACGATGTGGTCGCCCTCGCTGGTCGCGTCGTTGCCCACGGCCCAGCACAACTTGTGCTCGATCAGGGGGTTCTAGAGAAGACCTATGGCGGCCATCTCGTTCCACTCGCCGGCGGTGGTGTGGTGCTGCTCGATGACCCACACCACTCCCACGGTGCACACGAGGGACACGAATGAACCCGCTCGACCTTCTCCTTGCGCCGCTCGCCTACGACTTCTTTGTTCGTGCACTTATTGCGAGTGCGCTCGTTGGCGTCGCTTGCGCCATCGTTGGGTCGTTTGTCGTGCTGAAGGGGATGAGCTTCATCGGCGACGCCGTCAGCCACGCCGCCTTCCCTGGCATCGTGATTGCCTACCTAGTTGGCGCGCCGATCATTCTTGGCGGTGCGATTGCGGCCATCGGCACGGCGCTCGGCATTGGTGCCATTACGCGCCGATCCGGGCTCCGCTCCGATGCCATCATCGGCGTCCTCTTCGCCGGCATGTTCGCGCTCGGCGTTGCGATCTTCTCTTCGATCCCGAATTATGTTGGTGACCTCTTCCACTTCCTCTTCGGTGATGTGCTCGGCATTAGCGTTGGTGACCTGCTAGCGCTCACCCTGCTTGTCTTCGGCCTGCTGCTTGTTCTGCGCCTCTTGTGGAAGGAGCTGCTCTTCAGCACATTCGACCCGCTCGGTGCCGGCGCCGCAGGGCTACCGGTGCGACGACTCGATGACCTGCTGCTGATCCTCATCGCCGTCACGATTGTGATCAGCCTGCAAGCGGTTGGCATTGTGTTGGTGGTGGCGATGATTACGACACCTGCAGCCACCGCGCAGCTGCTCGTGAAGAAATTCACTGCGATGATTCAGGTGGCGGCGATCATTGGTGTTTCTTCTGCCGTTGTTGGGCTGTATGTGAGCTTTTCGCTCGACATTGCATCAGGAGCCGCAATCGTGATCTTGGAGACGCTGCTCTTCTTGCTTGCGCTTGCCTTCACTTCAATTCAATCTCGCCTCTATGCCACACGGGGCGCAGCCAAGATCTAACGCGTCGCTAGCGCAGTCCTGCAAACAGATCAGACTCTGGAAGTGCTGGCGAATCCGCAAGGCGGTTTCCGATGAGTCGATACTGCTCAAACGCGCCTAGATCAATGTAGTCCTGTTCCGTCAACACGAGCAGTGGTCCGTCGCTCTTGATCTGCGTGGCGTGCGCTTGAATTGCGCGTCGCTTTGCGGCGAGGTGTTTTGTGATGTCAATGCGCGTGGTGATCAGTTCGTCTGGGCACGCCATTGCGGCACGCCACTGGCGCCACTTCTCAAGTTCTTCTGGCGGTACGTCCTTCGGCTCACTCCACCACGATTCAATGCCGCGCGACTCAAGCAGCGCCAGCACCTTGTCGCGTTGTGAATCAGGTGTGCGTACTTCGTAGAGTTTTTTCGGTGACCAGGCTGGGCCTGCGTCGGGGTGCCACGTTGGATCGCCAGCAACCTCCCACGCGCGGCGCGCAACACGCGCTGCGGCAATGTGGTCGGGGTGGCCGTATCCACCAAAGTCGTCGTACGTTGCGATCACGTCGGGCTGCACGCGACGAATAATGCGCACCAGATGTTCGGTGGTGCCGTCGAGATCCGTGGCGCTGTGTTGGTGGTACGAACGCGGATCTTCATTGCCTGCGTCGCCGACCATGCCCGAGTCACGGAAGCCGAGGTTTTCAAAGTGCGTTACTCCGAGCGCCGCCATCGCCGCAGCGATTTCACCCATGCGCGTCTCGCCAAGGCGTTCGTGCTCTTCGGGGGTGTCTCGCTCCGGG
>CAIJIA010000079.1 GCA_903820655.1 uncultured Chloroflexota bacterium | reverse complement strand
ACGACCGATGCGCCGCCATCAAGGAGCGCCTTGATCGTCGGTACCGCCGCGCGAATGCGCGAATCGTCGACGATCTTTCCGTCGGAGAGCGGCACATTGAAATCGACGCGCAGCAGCACGCGCTGGCCCTGCATGTTCAGCTCACGAATCGTGCGCTTCCCTGAGGCGGAGATGATCTCTTGCGCAATGCGGCGCGGGCCAGTCTGCTGCGGTGCCGGTCGCGGAATTGGGCGTGGGACCGGTCGCGCCGGCGTCGCGGTCGGCGAGGTTCCGCCTGGCTTTACCGTGGCCTTGACGTTGGGGCGATTCGCCGGGCGGCTCGGTGCCGTTGGCGGTGCGCCCGTTGGGCGCGGCTGGCCATTTGAGCCCGTGATCGTTGGCTTTACCTGCGGTCGGTTCGCGGGGCGACTCGAGGCGAGCATCGCCCCCGCCGGCTTCTGTGGTGGTGCCCCGCTTGCGCTCTTGGCAGGAGCGGTTGCCGCTGGCTTCGGGGCTGGCTTCGGGGCTGGCTTCGCAGCGGCAGGCTTTGCTGCTGGCTTCGCTGCACTCTTCGGCTTCGCCGCTGGCTTCTCTGCCGGCTTGGAGCTACCACCGATCAGTCTGGAGAGCAGCCCCTTCTTCTCAGGCATGCGTCGCCACGTAACGCACGAGGTCGGCAACACGGCAGCTGTAGCCCCACTCGTTGTCGTACCAGGTGACGATCTTCACGAACTTGTCGCCGACCATCATCGTGCTGAGGGTGTCAATAATTGACGAGCGGGTGTCGCCCTTGTAGTCCGACGAGACCAGCGGCTCATCAGAGACGCCGAGGATCCCCGCCATTGGCCCCGCCTCTGCGGCGCGGAACGCGGCGTGGATCGCCTCGATGCTTGCTGATCGCTCCAACTCTGCGGTGAAGTCCACAATGCTCACCGTCGGGGTGGGAACGCGAATGCTGTAGCCACCGAAGCGACCTTCGAGTTCTGGAATGACGCGCGCGATCGCCGCCGCAGCGCCCGTTGATGCTGGCACAAGGTTGAGACTTGCAGCGCGCGCGCGGCGTGGGTCGCTGTGCGCAACATCAAGGATGCGCTGGTCGTTGGTGTAGCTATGGATGGTGGTCATCAACGCGCGCGCGATGCCCCAACCGTCAGAGACAATCTTTGCTGCAGGGGCGAGGCAGTTCGTAGTGCAGCTGGCATTCGACACAATGTGATGCTTCGCTGGGTCGTACTGCTTCTCGTTCACGCCCATCACGATCGTCAGATCTTCACCGGTCGCTGGGGCGCTAATGATCACCTTCTTTGCGCCGGCGGTGCGGTGCGCCGCAGCCTTCTCGGCGTTGGTGAAGAGTCCCGTCGACTCAACAACGATGTCAACGCCAAGGTCGCCCCACGGGAGTGCCGCAGGATCCTTGCTCGCCAACACCTTGATGCGACGACCGTCGATGACGAGCTCATCGTCTTCGGCGGCAACGCTGCCGGGGTAGATCCCGTAGGTGGAGTCGTACTTAAAGAGGTGGGCGTTCATCTTCGGATCAACGAGGTCGTTGATCGCCACCACCTCAACTTCAGGCGAGCGCTGAATGATCGCCTTCAGGCTCTGACGCCCGATGCGGCCGAAGCCGTTAATCCCTACACGTACGGTCATCGAGTGTCCCCCTTCGATTTCACCGCTACGGCCCGCTCCCACTCTGGATTGCCGATTCGTCCGACAACCATTGGATGGCAGCCCGCCAGGCTCACGTCCCCACCGAGCTCGGCAGGGTGTACGGAAACTCTCCGTCCTGGAACCTTGAAGCTATTGTCGCCGATCTCCCCCTGAATACGCGAATGGAGCGCCTTCCAGTGCGCCTCGGCGAACGAGCCACCAATGATGATGCGGCTCGGATTGAACACATTGACGAAGCCTGAGACCGCCCGGCCGATCGCCAGGAGCGCGTGATCGATCAGTGTTTGGGCTACTCGGTCCCCAGCGGCAGCCGCCTCGGAAACCTCCTTGGCGCTGACCTGACCCTTCGGATGTGAAGCGAGCCAGGCGGCGAGCCACGGGCTGGCGCCGCTCGCAGCAGCCTCGTCCCCCGTGCGTGCGAGCGCGACACCCGAGGCGTGCGCCTCAAGGTGCCCGATACCGCCGCAGGCGCAGCGTGGTCCGTCAAGCGTGATCGGCGCATGGCCGATCTCGATCCCTGTGTCATCTGGTCCGGTGTAAAGGCGTCCGCCGCTGATCACCGCACCACCGAGGCCGGTGCTGATCGTGATGTAGAGCAGATCATCAATGCCGCGCCCTGCGCCAAACGCACGCTCACCGAGGATCGCCACCTTCGTGTCGTGCTCAAGGAGCGTGGGGAGGTTGAGCGCCGCGCTGATCGGCCCAGCGAGATCCGTGCCTGGAAAGTTGGGGCCGAGGTTGGGAGGCTCAACGGCGATCCCGCGCCACGGATCAATAGGACCCGGCGAACTGATCCCAACGCCAACCAGACGTGCGACTGCTGCTGCATCTTCGATGCGTGCTGCATCTCGAGCCTGCTGCAGCGTGCTGATGCATGCGGCGACGATGGCGGCGGGGCCGCTGCTCACGGGAGTGACGCTCGAAGCACGACCGATGCGCGAGCCATCGGCGCGCACGACCGCTGCACGAATCTGCGTTCCGCCGAGATCAAGGGCGAGGACGGTCGCATCAGCGGACGGGGCGGTCATCAATCCTCCGTGCTCACGATGAGCTCACTGTGGATAACTTTGTGCGTGGTGTGGCGAGTTATGCACAACTCGCGAGAAGCGGCGCGGCCCCCGACCGGTCTCCCAGTCGAGGGCCGCTTGGCCGCTATGCAATCGCCGTGTGGCGATCGCGCGTTGTTAATCAGCCACCGATCTTGAAGACCTTGGTGCCGCACACTGGGCACTTGCCCTCGAGTGCTGGCTTGCCGTTCTTCATCGTGACCTTCTTCGTGTCAATAGCTTCGCGCTTTGCCTTGCACTTCACGCAATAAACTTCGGCCATCGTGTGTACCTCCACAAACCGGAGCGTGAGCTCCGATCTACCTTGACCCCAATCGGGGCACGTGCCTTCTTGGTAGCGTTACCAAGTGCTGATCTGCAGGTGGGCCAAGCGGCCTCCTCGCACGATCACCATAACTGAGGATAGGGAGCACGCCCCGCACGGTCAACCCTGCCCCCCGCACGAATCCCCTCTGGCACAACCTGTGCCCCTACGCACGATGGGAGCACGACCAGCTCGGCCCCATCGAGGCCCACCAGCTCGAGGCTGCCGCCGCGTACGTCGAGGGTCTGGGAGACCTGTTGGGCCCACCACGCCTGGAGCCCGCCTGGGGTGGCAATGGAGGGGGTTCCCACCTTCAGGAAGGGCACGGATGCGGGCGGAGTGGTGGACTGGGT
>CAIJIA010000078.1 GCA_903820655.1 uncultured Chloroflexota bacterium | reverse complement strand
GCGATTGAGATCACCGGCGAGGCTGAGAAGGCGTGGCACTGGACGATCTTCGGAGATCCGAAGAGGTAGTTCGCCTTAGCTCCCGAGGAGCAGGTCAAGCCACGCGTCGAGCGGCGAGCGAGTCAGTGCATCAGGGCTGAACCGCCGTGCTCCAGAGCCTGGAGCATCCTCTGGGAGTGGTGCCGCATCGGCCGCCAAGACGAACGGGCGCTCCACGGTGGAGCCGAGGCTGTAGCCGCGTGCGACCAGTTCGAGGAAGGCGGCGTCGTCGAGGAGGACGCGCTCTGCCGTGAGGGCGTCGGCCCGAGCCTGGAGCGCCGCGGTCTCGTCGCGCAACTGCGCCAAGCGTGTATTCACCTGGATCACGCCGATCAGATTTCTCCCAAACTCCACAACGAAGAGCGCGACGATGAGCGCCTGCCCGAGGAAGATCAGGGCGCCGCGCATGGTGCTGGTGCGTCGACGAATCATGACCCTCATAGCGCCAGTCTCCGTGCCCCACCCATCGGCGTCAAGCAGGGGCGCTGCGCGGGGTGATAGCCTGCGCGGCGTGTACTTCTATGAACTTCACGAGGCAGACGACGAACTCGCCATCGGCATGACCCTCGCCCACGACGAGGCCTTTGCCCCGAGCGAGTTCTTGGCGATGGTCGAGACGGCCCGCAGCCGGGTGATTGAGACCTTTACCGAGGAGACCCTCCTTGAGGCGATCGCCGCTGAGCTGGAGCGCGAGCACGACTTCGCTGCCTCGCTCGATTCCCGCCTGGTGGCCGCAGTGGGCATCTCCTCCGAGGAGGGTGAGACGCGCCTTCTGACGCACGAGGGGGCGGGTGCCCACGCCGCTGACGAAGGCGAGGAGGAGGACCCCGATCTTGCCATCGCTGAGGCGCTGCTCTCAGGGCGCGAGCCGATTGGCCTACGCACCGCCGTTGTGGACTTAGAGAAGAACGAGTCGCTCGACTCCTAGCGCACTGCAGCTCGGGCTACCAGCGCGGCAGACCCTTTGAGCCTTTCCAGACGCGATTCATAATCGGCACGCCATCTGTGGCGACATCGACAAAGTTCGGCTGCGATTGATTGAGAATGACGGTCGGCAACATGCGCGTGCTAACCAGCCGCGATCCCGCAAACGTCGACTCAATCACGATCCCTTCGGAGGTTTCAACGGACCAGTTCTGGTCAAAGACGAAGTTCCCCATGGAGTAGAAGACCGGCTTGCCATTGATGATCTCCATGGCACTCGCCCAGTGAGAATGCGATCCGAGGATCATGTCGGCCCCAGCTTCAATCGCCCGCTTGGCAAACCTCCGCTGCGAGGCGGTCGGCTGTGCCTGGAACTCCAAGCCCCAGTGTGGGAAAACGATAACGACGTCTGCGCCAGCGGCACGAGCTGCCGCAATGGAGGCGCGCATCTCAAGGACCCCAATCGGCGCACTCCCCGGCCGATTTACCTGCGCGTGCGTGCTCGGGTTTACCTGGTCGACAGCGACAATGCCTACAGTGATGCCGCCGACATCGGTCAGCCACGGGCGCTGCGCCTCAGCTAGGTTTGCCCCAGCGCCACCGCTCTGCATGCCAGCTGCTGTTACAGCGGCAATAGTCTCGGGGATGCGATAGACGCCCCCATCGCCAATGTGATTGTTCGCCAGCGAGAGGAAATCAAATCCCGCCTCTTTCACCACTCGAAGCAGCGCAGGGTCTCCTGTGAACGTTGTCCCTGAGTTGTGTTGGCGCCACTTCTTCGGTGTTGGTGATTCAAGGTTCGCGATTGAAAGATCTGCCTGCTGGAAGAGTGAGCGCATCAGACCGTTGATGCCTCCACCGCTCACGTAGCGCGCAGCAACACGTGGCACGCCAAACTGACTACAGCAGGTTGTTCCGGTGATATCGGCAAGGCCGCCATCAAAGAACGAGTCGACGCCGCGCGTCGCCCGCTTTGAGCGATAGGAAACTCCACGATCGAGCAGGATGTCACCACCAGCAGCAAGGGTCCACGCTGTTGCAGGATCATAGGCAAGCGGCCCGGTGAGCCACTCTGCAGGAATGGATGTGTCGGCAGGGAGCTCAGCGCGCAGTGGCCACTCGGCCAGAGTTTCGATGTGATGCACGCCGACGATAGCGGCCCCCTCCCACGTAAGGGTGCGGAGTGCCGGCTCAAGGGCGGCGAGCCGCACGAACCCAGCCGCCTTCTCATCGGCTGCAAGTGCAGCCTTCAGGGCGGTTCGATCTGCGACAAGTGTCAGGCGCGATGCGATCGAGGTGGCCGAAAGGCCGAGCGCCTCAAGAATGGCGGCCGACTCTGGTCGGATGAGGATGAGCTTTGTGATCGGCTGCTTCCCCCCGACCTCAGCGAGGCGCGCAACCCCTGTGCTCGTGAGCGCGGTGAGGGTGCTGCGGTATCCAGCAACGGGGATCAGTGGGCTTCGTGTATCGCTGGTTGGTGAGATGTTCGGGCTACCCATCGGATCTCCGCTCGCCCCCGACGGCGCGGCGGAGGTGCCGCACGCGGCGGCAAGCAGCAGTGCGAGCGCGAGCGAGAAGAGTCCGCGACGTTGCGGCAACGGAGCGTGGGACACAGCGGGCAGATGCACACCGCTATCCTACCCCCATGCAGCCACACTTCCGCCCTTCTGGCCCAACACTCATCGCTGCCGCGCTGACCGAGGAGCGCGCCGCTCTTGAGGCGCTCGCCAGCGATCTGGTGCCGCACCCACTGCCAGGGCTCACAGAGGGGGCGCTGCTCATCGGTCGCATCGACACTCACCCGGTCGCCCTCCTGCGCTGCGGCGTCGGCAAGGTCGCGTCGGTGGTTGCCGTCACCGCCGCCCTGGCAGTTGAACCGCGCTGCGTGATCTCCGTTGGCTCCGCCGGCGCCCTACATGCGGGGTATCGCGTTGGCGACGTCCTGCTCGCTGATGGCGTCTTGCAACATGACTTTGCCGCTGCAGAGGCCGACGGCTTTCGACTCTTCGGCTACGGCGCAGATATCCCATCAAAGGGCGACCCACTTTTGGCTGCCGACGCTGAGCTCGTCGCGGCTGCCTTCAGCGCCGCTGCACCTACGACGGCGCGCCTTGGAATCAACCTCCGTCGCGGCCGCATCGCCACCGGCGACTGGTTCGTTGCCGATCAGAAGGTTCGCGATGCAATCGCCGCACGCAGCTCAGCCGACCTCGTCGAGATGGAGGGGGCGGCAATCGCCTATGCGGCACGCACACACGGCATCCCCTGGCTGGTGATCCGCAGCGTGAGCGACGCTGGTGATGGTGAGGCTACGCTCAGCTTTTGGGAGTATCTCGCGCTCGCCTCAAAGAACGCCGCCGAAATTGTGCGCGCCATCCTGCCAGCGCTGGAGCGCCGCTAGCCGCGCTTCGTACCCAGAGTGATCTGCTGCGCGCGCGGTGCGCCATCCCCAAAGAGGCGGAGTGCGAGCGCATCCACCGCCGCAGGATCCCCTGTCGTAAAGATCTGATGCTCAGGAGCTACTGGCGCTGACGCGGGCGCGGAGTGCCCAAGGTGGCCGGGGTCAGCCGCCGTTCCACGGCTCGATCCTGGTGTCTCAAGCCCGTTCACCGAAATGATCTCTTGAATAAAGCTCGCCGTTGCTGCCGCAGAATCAACCACCGCAATCGGGGCACCGAGCGCCGCATCGATCGCGCCACGAATCAACGGGAAGTGTGTGCACCCGAGCAACAGGGTGTCAATGCGTTCGCTCGGATCACCAGCGAGAAACGGGTCGATCGCCGCGTGGATGGCATCGCTCATCTCTTGGGTGTTCGTTAGCCCTGACTCAATGAGTGGAACGAGCTCGGAGGCGGCTCGCTCTATCACCCGCGTGCCAGGGTTCTCATCTTTGATGGCGGCGAAGTAGGCACGCGATCGGACGGTCGCCACGGTTGCCAACACACCGACTCGGCCAGTGCGCGTCGCCAGCGCTGCGGCTGCCGCTCCCGGTCGAATGACGCCAATAATCGGCGTTGATGGATGCCGCTCGCGAAGGTGTTCGAGCGCCACGGCGGTAGCGGTATTGCAGGCGATAATGATCGCCTTGACGCCACGCGCCACCAGCTCGTCGCTGAGCTCTTCAGCGAAGGTGCGCACCTCGGCGTCGCTACGGGTGCCGTATGGGTGGCGAGCGCTATCGCCGATGTAGATGGTGGATTCGGCTGGTAGGCGCGCCTGCACTTCGCGCAGAACGGTGAGGCCGCCGATCCCTGAATCAAAGAGCCCAATCGGGCGTGGGTCACTCATGGGCTGACCGTAGCAGCCAGCGCAGACGATCGTCGGCGCCGACCCTCGCTACGCGTAGGCCGACGGAGGCGGCGAGGGCTCGCACCTCATCCGGCTGCCAGGCCCGAATCGCAAATGGTGCTCGGTCGGGATAGATCACCGTGAGGCGGCCGTCGACCCCTACCGCCCGATGCCGAATCTCCAATAAAACGGTGTTCGTACGCGCCTGCGGGTCGGGACTTATGCGACTTTCACGCCGAACCGTTGTGAAATCAACGTCTGCGCGCTCCAGATCAACGCTCCATTCACCTTCGACCTCGTCCGCGAACAGTTGCGGATCCATGAGTGTGGCGTCGAGCCCCACCTGCCCGCCAGGAGCGCAGTGCAGCGCTGCGGTTCGCAAGAGTGCTGCAAGGTCATCAGACGCAGTGATCAACGAGAGCAGATCTCCGCCAAGAATCACGAGGGCTGCCTCGGCTTCATCAAAACGCCAGGTTCGGCCATCTGCACAGATCCATTCGGCAGACGGGGCGCGCTCACCGGCCAAGGCGAGGGCGGCTACATCAAGATCAACGCCGATGAGCTGCCGCTCAGCGGCGTCGAGGGCGGTCAGGATGCGACCTGCGCCGCACCCGATCTCAAGAGCGGTTCCGTCCGATTCCGACGCTACCTCCCGCCAATACGCGAGGTCGCCGTCGGCGGCGGAGGTTAAGTCGCGTTCGTCAGCGAGCAGGCGGATTCGTACCTCGGAGGCGGTTTCGCTCAGCGGGAGGGTTCCCAACGAATCGTCTCGCCGGACTCCTTGCGCTTTGCAAGCGCGCTAATCACCTCAAGGGCGGCACGGTTGGCGATCATCGCCGTTGACTCAGCCCAGTCATAGGGTGGTGAGACCTCAACGATGTCCATTCCTGCGATCGGCACCTGTGCCGCGATCTGGCGGAGGCCGCGGAGCAGCTCACGCGAGAGCATCCCGCCTGGCTCTGGTGTGCCCGTCCCTGGCGCGAGGCCCGGATCGACCACATCAATGTCGAGGCTGATCCAGATCGCATCTGGACCGTCGAGCGCTTCGGCGATCGCCGTCGCAATGACCGCCTCTGAGCCGCGCTCCTCAATCTCGGTCATGAAGTGACTGCGCATGCCGTGCTCTCGCATCCAGCCGAGCGTCTCACTGTCGGGGAAGTAGCCGCGCAGGCCGACCTGCACAAAGTTCTTGCCGAGCACCGCGCCAGATTCGATCAGGCGGCGCATCGGTGAGCCGTGGCTGTGGAGCGAGCCGTATCCGTCAATGGAGGCGTCGGCGTGCGCATCAAAGTGCAGAATGCCGATCCGCTGCGGCCAACGCATCTCGGCAATCGCCGTTGCATTCGGCCACGTGATGGAGTGGTCGCCGCCGAGAACGATCGGAATCGCACCAGTCTCAGCGACCTCACGAACCTTGCGATAGATCGCACCGTGTCCGTGCTCAAGTCGTCCTGGGTACACGACGGCGTCCCCTGCATCAACGGCGGTGAGGGCGGTAAAGGGCTCGACGCCCACCTGCAGCGAGTGCAGCGTGCCGGTTTGGTACTGCGCCTCACGAATGGCGCGAGGCCCGAACCGTGTGCCAGGACGATGTGTGACCGCATCGTCAAACGGTGCGCCGATGATGGCGATGTCGGCCTTACGACGACGGATCTCCACCACATCCTCAACCCATGGGAGTTGAGCGAAGCTGACCGGCCCTACATACGAGGGGCGATCAAGTGGGTTGCGCTGCTCTGGAGTACCGTCCCAGCCGAGCGCGGCAAGGGAGGCGGCAAAGGGTGGGGTATTCGGGCTCATATTGGTCACCATCTCACCTAGAAGCGCCGCCGGTGCGAGCCAACGTCCAGCAGGGCGCGTGGCAATCCTACACCTCTGTAGGGGCAGATTCGAGGCCTAGACCGAGTCGATCTCACTCCGTGAGATCGCCGCCTCAGCCACGACCACGAGAAGAGTGGCGATGAGCAGCCCGGTCGGTCCGCCCAGGCCAATGATGCGCAGGGCGAGATAGCCACCGATCAAGGCTCCCGCAAATAGCCCACGCCGCACGCTCCGGCGACGGCGCACACGCCAGACACCCGGATGCCCCTGGAACGAGCGCAGTAGAAGTAGTGCCGTGAGCCCGAGCGCCACGGTGAGGGCCAGTGCGGCCACAACGGCAAGGGCGCGCGTCGGGTCGACAACAGGATCAATCGTCAGTGCGCCACCGATGGTGGCCAGCGCTGCAAGGAGCGCGCCGATGCCGAGGAGGCGAATCAGGCGCTGATCTCCAGCGGGAATGCGCGGTGGTGTCGGCGGCGTGGCGACGGTGCGCAGCACCTTCCCAACAACCGGCGCGCTGGGTTGCTGATCGAGCGGCAGCTCAAGCTGCTCTGTAGTGTTGCGTCGCTCTCCATCCCGGAGCGTCATGCGGGCCGCCCCGCTGGAGCCTTCGACGCTGGGCAGAGCTCACGGTACGAGCAGTAGGTGCAGGTCATCAACTCTGGCTTTGGGTCCATGACGCCGCCGAGGATCCCCTCCGCTGCAACCACGATCAGTTCGCGTGCCTTCACGATGCGCTTCGGCTCCACTGGCACGGTGGCGACTCGACCGGTGTCGAGGAAGCGCAGGCTCACCTCGTCAGGGAGGCGCCCCGTTGCAGCGCGCCAGGCCAGCGCGTAGAGCTGCAGCT
>CAIJIA010000077.1 GCA_903820655.1 uncultured Chloroflexota bacterium | reverse complement strand
TGAAGCAAGAGTTCATCACCAGCGCTGCCGAACGTGGTGTTGCCCGTGCCACCATTGACAAGGTGTTTGAAGCCTTTGAGCCGTTCGCGAACTACGGGTTCAACAAGGCGCACGCCACCTGCTACGGCTTGATCGCCTATCAAACCGCGTATCTCAAGGCGAACTACACCGTTGAGTACATGACGAGTGTGCTGAACGCCTTCCGCAGCAAAGAGGAGAAGGTTGCCGCAGCGATCGCAGAGTGTCGCCGACTCGGCATTCCCGTACTTCCCCCTGATGTGGACTTCTCGAATCTCGACTTCGAGCCAGAGGGGGAGGCGATTCGTTTTGGCCTCTTGGGCATCAAGAATGTTGGCGCTACTGCCGCCGAGTCGATCGTTGCGGCGCGCGAAGCGGGGGAGCAGGCGGCCTCGCTTCAGGAATTCTGTGAGCGAATTGACCTGCGACTCGCGAACAAGCGCGTCCTGGAAGCGCTGGCAAAGGTTGGAGCGCTCCGTCGCTTCGGACATCCAGCGCAGATCCTGCTCGCACTTGATGACGCGATCTCTGGCGGCTCCAGTGCGCAGCGCGAGCGTGCGGCGGGGCAGGTCGGTCTCTTTGATGCGATGCCAGAGCTTGCTGGGGCAGGGATCCCCGCACTCCCGCACGTTACGGAGGCCTCAACGCGCGAACGTCTGCGCTGGGAGCGTGAACTGATGGGCGTCTATCTGAGCGATCACCCGATGAACGCGCTCGCGCCAGTGATGCAGCCGTATGTGAGCACCTTCGTCGGTGACTTCAGTGATGAGTCGTACCGAGACGAAACGGCGACCCTCGGGGCAATCGTCTTGAGCATTCGCCAGATGGTGACCAAGAAGGGCGCCTCCATGGCGATCGTCACGGTGGAGGACCTCACGGGGAGCATGGAGGTCGTGGTCTTCCCGCAGGTGTGGGAGTCGACGAAGAGCTCCTGGATTGAAGGCGAGGGGATTCTCATCGCCGGTCGCACTGAGCAGCGCGGTGAGGAGTGGTCCGTTTTGGTCGAGTCAGTTCTTCCGTGGGAGGAGGCATCGCGCCTCAGCGCCGATGCCGTCCGCTCCAAGCTCACCGTTTCAAGTGGGGGGCGACGCTACGCAAAGCGCTCAGTCGCCCCGCTCCCTAATGGCGGGATTCCAGCGGGCATGGTTCCCGAAGGAATCGAGCTGGACGCTTCACTCATGCCAGAGCGCGCACCCGCCGAATTTGATGCGTCCGTCGCGGTCGAGGCGCCACCCGCTGAGCCGCTCGTCGGAGCCATGTCGAATCCTGATCCGGTGGAGATTCCCGCGGGTGCGGTGCTGCATATCAAGTTCAAGGCGCGCCAGTCCGTTGAGGAGACGATTCGCGCCATGGAGATCGTGAAGGGGGAGCTGCGTGCGCGACCTGGTGGAACCCGTGTTGTGGTGCATATCCCGCAGGCGGGCGGCGCCCAGCTCTTGCCGATGGAGCAGCGTAGCGGCGTGGCATGGGATGCCGGCCTCCCCGCGATCCTGCGTGACCGCGTGGGCGGCGACGGGATTGAGTTGGAGCTGATCTCCCCCGCAACCTGAGGAAGTTCCAGCCCTGCATGATTATGCAGAAGAGGGGAGAATAGCGTCATGAGTGCGAAGGATTACGTCTCCGTTTTAAGTCGACAGTCCGCCCCTGAGGGCGTTGATTGGCGCACGATGTCCGTGGTTGCCCGCGCGCTGCTCCTCACGCGCGCTTCAGTGCTCCCACTAACGATTCTCGGCTCGGGGCAAGGCCTCCTTTTCGCTTGGTGGAGCGGCAAGATCAGTGACGCCACGTTCGGTGGCAACGCAGTGAGCGGCATCCTTCTCGGCTTCGCCGCCTTCTTCGGCGCAAACCTCGCCCACGCGGCAAACAACCTGGCGAACGACTGGCGTGACTATCACGACGGGCTCGATCGACCCGGTTATCCCCGCGCCGACTACTCACCACACCCGATCGCATCAGGTGCGATGTCGAGCCGAACCTTGCTCATCACCATCGGCGTATTGACGGCCCTCGCCGCAATCTTCGGTGGCTTCACGATGGTAATTCGCGGCGAGCCGATGCTTGGCGCGTTCGCGATCGCCGGGCTGATCCTGTCGTGGGGCTACACCGATCCACCACTACGCCTCAAGCGACGCGGCCTCGGTGAGCTCTCCGCCTTTATCGTGTGGGGACCGCTCATGGGCGGGGGAACCTACCTAGCAGCTACGGGACGCCTCGATGCGACCGCGCTCATCGCCACGCTGCCATGGGCGCTCTTCGTTACTGCTGTGCTGTTCGGCAAGCACCTCGACAAGATTGAGGCTGATGGCTCACGTGGCGTAAAGACCTTTGTCGTGCGCATCGGCGAGCGCCGCGCTCGCGCCTTCACAACGCTGCTGATCACTGCGGGCTACATCGGCATCGCCGTCTTCGCGATCCCAGCGATCGGAATCTTCCCGTGGTTCGTCGCGCCGCTTGCGGGACTCGGCGCCATCGTTGCGCTTCCTGCACTCAAGATCGTTGCGGCACCACGTCCATCAGCTCCGCCAGCAGGCTACCCACTCTGGCCGCTCTGGCATGTGGGTGCGGCCTTCCTCGCCTCACGCCCCGCAATGGGTGCGCTCTTGGTGGGGTTGGTTGTTGGGGCGATCCTCGGCCGCTAAGCCAACGCGCGGTTATTTCCCCTTCGCCTCAGGTCGCGCAACACGCGCAGGCGGAACGCGCAGCGCCTCAAACTTTGCAATCTCTACTTCAATCGCTGCGACCTCTGCAGCGGCGGCGCGCCACTCAGTTGAGCCGGCAGTTGCTGCTGCGCGCTTTGCGCGAGCGGCGGCGTGTTCACGCATGAGCGTAGGGCGGTCAGCGCGCGGGGTGAATGCCTTGTCGCTCATGTCGCCTCCTTGTGATGTTGTTGGTGCCGAAGGCGGGACTCGAACCCGCATGATCTCATCGACCGGCCGATTTTAAGTCGGATGCGTCTGCCATTTCGCCACTTCGGCCCCCCTATCGTAGCGGGGCGGTGGCTTTGGTACCGAAGGTGGGAGTCGAACCCACATGACCTTTCAGTCGACCGATTTTGAGTCGGTTGCGTCTGCCATTTCGCCACTTCGGCACACGTAGATCCTAGCGGCGCGGCACACTAGGCACATGAAGCGCAGCGGCAGACCAGGTGGAGGCGAGGGGGCTGAGCGTACGGCGCTGCTCGCTGCGGCCCGAGCAGGCTCTCAGGACGCCTTCCGCGACCTCTTCACCCCCGACCTCGATCTTGCCTGGCGGATGGCGCTGCGCATCACGGGGAGCGAGGCGAGCGCCGACGACGCCCTGCAAGCGGGGCTGATCTCGGCCTACCGCTCCCTTGACCGGGTCGCGCCGACCAACCTTCGGGGATGGTTCGTGCGGATCGTGGAGAACGCCGCGCGCGATCTGATGCGGCGTGAGCGCCGGCACCCGACACTCCCGTTCGCGAGCGAAACGCATGAGGAGGCGGGGGAGGGTGCGCACCGTGAGCGCGTTGCGGCAGAGCCGCAGGCGGGGGCGGCCTCTGATCCGGCGCAGCGCGCTGAAGCGAACGAACTCGCCGCCGCCCTGGCGAAGGCTCTTGGGGCGATTCCCGAGGAGCGACGCCAGGCGATCCTCCTCTACGACGTCGATGGCTATGACTATGCAGAGATCGCGGAACTTGCCGGGGTATCGGTGGGAACGATCAAGAGCCGCATCAGCCGAGGGCGCGAAGAGCTGCGCCGCCTCCTCGCCGACCTGCGACCGGGAACCGCTGGCGCACCGTTATCGTTGGGAGAGCGAGATGAATAACGCCTCCCGCACCCCTGGGCACGATCCGCTGAGCGCCTATCGCGTCAGTGAGCCCCGCCGCGCCCGCGACCCCTTTGCTAGCCCCGCGCTGCGCAGCGAGATCGCACGGATCGCCGAGGCTCGGGCCCAGCGTGCTGCGAGTGGCTGGCGCTCCACTCTCTTTGGCTGGGTGAGCGCCGCGCCACGTGGTGCCCTTGCGGGCGCCGCACTCTCTGCAGCGCTCCTTCTCGGGGGCGTTGCTGGCCAGTTGGCGGGTGGCACCGAGAGCGCCGCGCGCATGGAGGCTGGCGCCGACTCCCTTGCATCGAGCCTGGCCCCCGAAGCCTCCATGGATGTGAAGGCGAACGGAACGACCGGCGTCCTCCTCGCGTCTGGGACGCTTGATGGCGCCGCCATCACCTCTGGAGCCGCACTGATTCTGCTGGCGGGGAGCCTTGCGGTGGTGTTCGTGAGCGTTCGGAGGCGTCGCGCCTAGCCGAAGGGCTCTGCACTCCTGCGGTACCCTCGCGGTATGCCAACCAAGCGCCGACTCCTCCTCGTTGATGCCTATGGGCTGATCTACCGCGCCTTCCACGCGCTGCCGCCACTGACGAACAGCCGCGGCCAACTCACCAACGCCGCGTACGGCTTTACCAGCATCCTGCTGCGAACGATGGCGGACGTTGATCCTGAGCGTGCCATCGTGGCCTTTGATGCCCCAGGCACCACCTATCGGCACGAGCGCTTCCCCGCGTACAAGGCGCAGCGGCCGTCCATGCCCGACGAGCTTCGCTCCCAGGTGCCGATCGTCCGAGATCTGGTCGCGGCGCTTGGACTCCCGCTCCTTGAGGCAACCGGCTACGAGGCGGATGACGTCATTGGCACCATCGCCACCGCGGCGGAGCGCGACGGCTGGGAGGTGCACATCGTCTCGGGCGACCTCGACATGTTGCAGCTGGTCACCAAGAAGGTGCACCTGATGCACACCGCCAAAGGTGGAGCCGATGCGATCGTCGAATACGATCCAGAGCGAGTCTTTGCGCGGTACGGCCTCACCCCAGAGCAGATGGTCGACTTCAAGTCGCTGAAGGGCGACAGCTCCGACAACATTCCGGGCGTTCCTGGTGTGGGCGAGAAGACCGCCTCGAAGTTGATTGCAACGTTTGGTTCGCTAGAGCAGCTCTACGCGCGATTGGATGAGGTCGAGCCTGTGCGCATCCGAGAGTCACTCGCTGCAAACCGTGACGCAGCATTTGCTGGGCAGGGACTAATGACGATTGACCGCGACGCGCCACTCGCCCTGCCGGCCACGGGTGGCGAGATTGGGGTGTATGACCGCGAAGCGGCACTCGCCCTCTTCCGCGATCTGGAGTTCCGCGCACTCGCGCAGCGACTACCACCACTTGCCGGCGAAGACCGTGTCGCAGCTAATGCTGCGGTCAGCGCCGCTGCCGCGGGTGCTTCACTTCGTGGAGCCGCCGCTCCTGTTGCAAAGGCCGCACCGAAGGTTGCCGCCTCGAGCGATCTGCAACTTGGATTCAACTTTGATGCGGTGACGGCGGGGAATGCCGCTGCTGGGCGATCGACGCAGGCGGAGAGCAGCGCCACAGATGAGTCCGACGTACACGCCAAGATCGAACAGGTGAAGCGTGGTGAGCTTGCCGCCGCGGGGATTCGTGTCCTGCGCGCTGCAGACGAGGCACGAGATGCGTTCCGTGGCCTTGCGACAGAGGGGCACCTTGCCATTGGCGGTGTGGGGGCAGATCGACGTGGCCCCGAGGCTGAACTTGCAATTGCAATCGTCGACCACGCGGGCACCATCCTTGCGGCCGACGATGGTGCCGTGGTGCATGCGCTCCTTGAATCCCTGGCGAGCTCACAACGCGAGATTGCCGGTCTCGGGGTGAAGGGGCTGATTGGCGCCATGGTAAGTATTCGACCCGATGCCTCGCCGTTACTGATTGATGATGTAGCGCTCGGTACCTGGATTGCGAATGTGACCATGCGTAACCCAGGGCTCGTGGAGGTTGCCTCCGCACGACTTGGTGCGGATCTTCCAGACCGATTGGAGCCGCTGCAGGAGGCGGTCCTCGCCGCGCTCGTGACGCGAGCGTCACGCGGCCCCCTTGCCGAAGAGTTGCGCGAGGCGGGAACCCTTCGTCTCTATCGTGAAATTGAACTACCACTGGTTGAGGTGCTCGCGCGCATGGAGATCGCCGGGGTTGCCGTTGATCAATCGGCGCTGAGCGAACTGAGCACCGCGTTTGGTGCCGAGATCACCCGGCTCGAGAGGGAGGCCGAGCGCTCCGTTGGCCATGCCGTGGCACTCGGCTCGCCGAAGCAGCTCGGCGAACTCCTCTTTGTGGAGCTCAACCTGCCGAAGGGGAAGAAGACAAAGACGGGCGC
>CAIJIA010000076.1 GCA_903820655.1 uncultured Chloroflexota bacterium | reverse complement strand
TGCGACCAGCTCGCGCGCAGGGAGGGTGCGCAGCGCGGCGAGGTCGGCGATCACCGCCAGCGGCTGATGGAACGCGCCGACGAGATTCTTCCCCTCAGGAAGATCGACACCGGTTTTGCCGCCGAGCGAGGCATCAACCTGTGCGGCGAGTGTGGTGGGTACGGCGATCCAGTCGACGCCACGCAGATAGAGGGCGGCAAGCAACCCTGCGGCATCGGTGAGTGCGCCACCGCCAACGGCAACGATCAGATCACGACGTTCCACCCCTGCGTTGGCAAGGCGCTGCGCCGCGGCGCCAATCTCGTGCAGCTCCTTCGCCGCCTCGCCACTCGGCAGCTCGAGCGGAATCACCGTGATACCTGTGGCGGTGAGTGCATTACGCAGGCCGTTGGCAAAGGCGCGTGCGGCGTTGGGCTCTGTCGCAAGCACCATGCGGGTGAGGCCGCGCTCAGCGAGCAGCGCACGCAACGCATCAACGGCAATGCCGTCACCCACCAGCCAGCGGCCAGAGAGCGTTTCGGCATTCAGTAGCGGCCGGGTCGATCGCACAGAGGTGCGCAGGAGTTCGATCGCGTCGTCGGCGAGCGAGCCTGGGCTGCGGGTACTGCGCAGATGAATGCCTGGGCGGTAGAAGCGTTCCCGGTCGTTGCGGAGGCGCTCTAAGGTCGCGATCGGGTCGGCGTGATTCATGAGCGGACGCACGACACGCGCCGTGCGCAGCCGTCGGGCGATCGAGGTGTCGGGGGCGTCGAGCCAGAAGAGGATCGCTCGCTCGCGGAGCGCCCAGCGACTGCGCGGGTCGGCTGCAGCACCACCACCCAACGCCACAACACGGCCGATGCCGAGCTCCGCGCCAATTGATCCGGCTGGTGGCTCTGGCGAAACAAGCGAGGCGATCAGTTGTCGTTCGCGTAGTCGGAATCCCGCCTCACCCTCGCGCTCGAAAATCGACGCCACGCTGTCGTTCTTCACGCCCGTCTCCGCGATCACCGCACGGTCGGTATCAAGGAATGGGACGCCGAGTTTTGCTGCAAGGCGCTTGCCGAGCGAGCTCTTCCCAACGCCGGGGAGTCCAACGAGGGCGAGATCACGTGGGGCGGTCATCGCAACCTAGTCGTCGCCGCCGGAGCCGGCGCTCGTACCACCCGCCGATGGGGCGGTGCGCGGCGCTGCAGATCGGGCACGGAGAGCGGCGAGGTTCGCCTGAATTTCGGCGAGCGAGTCGCCGCCCGTCTTCTCGAGCAGGAACGGCACGATCGCGAGGGCGACCATCGCTTCGCCAATCACGCCTGCAGCAGGAACGACGCTGATGTCGGAGCGCTCGTAGTGCGCCTTCTCGACCTTCTCGCCGGTGATCAAGTCAGCAGATGGGAGCGGTCGCGCCAGGGTGCTGATCGGCTTCACGGCGCCGCGCACCACGATCGGTTCGCCATTAGAAACGCCACCCGTCAGGCCGCCGGCGCGATTGGTGCGATGCACCCAGCTGCCGTCGGCCGAACGACCCTCGATTACGTCGTGCACTTCGGAGCCGAAGATGCGCGTCTGCTCGAAGCCAAGGCCGAACTCCACACCCTTCACGCTCTGAATGCTGGCGATCGCCCCAGCGAGCGCAGTGTCGAGTCGGCGGTCCCAGTGCACATACGAGCCGAGCCCCATCGGGAGCCCCTTCAC
>CAIJIA010000075.1 GCA_903820655.1 uncultured Chloroflexota bacterium | reverse complement strand
GGCCCCGCCGACATTCGCATCGGCGACCATTCCAATCCACTCCTGGCTGGCGTCGCAAGCGACGGCGGGATCGCCCGCGTCTGGATGAGCCATGGCGACTCCATCACCAGGGCACCCACCGGATTCGCCTCCATCGCCGACACCGACTCCACCCCGTTCGCCGCACTCGCCGATGCAACCCGAAACTTGTGGGGGATCCAGTTCCATCCCGAGGTGGTGCACACCCCTGGCGGGAAGCGCCTATTGCGCAACTTCGTGTACGACATTGCGAAGGCTCCAGCCAACTGGACCCCTGGGCGAGTCGCCGAAGATGCGATTGCCGCAATTGCCGCACAGGTTGGCCCCACTGATCGCGTTCTCTGCGCCCTCTCTGGTGGCGTCGACTCCGCCGTCGCAGCGGCACTCATTCATCGCGCGATCGGTGATCGACTCGTCTGTGTCTATGTTGATCACGGCCTGATGCGTAAGCGCGAGTCAGATCTTCTCCGCGAGGTCTTCGCCAACACCCTCGGCATGACGATTCACATGGTTGATGCTGAGGCGCGCTTCCTTGCCGCGCTTAGTGGCGTGGAGGATCCAGAAGAGAAGCGCAAGATCATCGGCCGCGAGTTCATTCGCGTCTTCGAGGAGGAGTCCACGAAGCTCGGTGACTTCAAATTCCTGGCGCAAGGCACCCTCTACCCCGATGTAATCGAGTCGACTTCGAAGGAGACCAAGGCCGCGCAGAAGATCAAGACGCACCATAACGTTGGTGGCCTCCCCGATGACTTGAAGTTTGAACTCGTCGAGCCGTTGCGGGCCCTCTTCAAGGATGAAGTCCGCGCGGTTGGCCTGGAGCTTGGCCTCCCCGAGTCGGTGGTGCTGCGACAACCATTCCCAGGCCCTGGCCTTGCGATCCGCATCCTTGGTGACGTGACGAAGGAGCGGCTCGACACGCTGCGCGAGGCGGACTGGATCGTGGTCGACGAGATCAAGAAGGCCGGGCTCTATCGAAGCATCTGGCAGTCGTTCGCCGTGCTCACGCCGATGCGCTCCGTGGGCGTGATGGGCGATGGGCGCACCTACGGCAATGTGCTCGCGATGCGCGCGGTCACCAGTGAAGACGGCATGACCGCCGATTGGGCGCGACTGCCATACGACTTGATTGAGCGCATCTCGGCACGCATCGTCAATGAGGTACCCGGCGTGACGCGTGTTGTATACGACGTCACCTCCAAGCCACCCGCCACGATTGAGTGGGAGTGACGAGCGGCCCTGAGCGCCTCCCCTCACCGGGGGCGAGCTACCTAAAGGTGAAGCCGATCCTTCTTGAAGGGCGACCAGAGGCCGCGGTGCATACAGGAATGAGTACACCGACGACGATGCCCGATGGCTGGTGGATCGGCATGATGTGGGCAGAGGATGAAACTGGTGTGGTGAGTTGCCGCGAGGTTGCGCCGATCGCAGGTCCACCGCCAACGCCGCCACTCCAGCGCCTTGGTGAACTGATGACAAACGGCCTTGGCGACCTCCTCGCCGTTGAAGATGGCCGCTCCTGCCTCAAGTTGCGATTACTCGGTGATCTGGCAGATGTCAACGAGCCGTGGCGCCGCCCACTGGTCCTCCAAGTGGCGGCTAAGTGGGATCCGATGCGAATCGCTACGATGACAGAGGCGAAGGTTGCCGAGGCGGCACTCGATGCCTTCACTCGTGCGATCGAGGTCGCGCACCGACCCTGACGCACCGCAGCAGGAGGGGGTTCAATCATGAGTGATCCATTTAAGGATTTCCTTGAAGAGCTGGAGCGACGCCGCGGTAACGGTGCCCCTGAGTCCGCTGATGCTGAACCGACTCCAGACGCCCCACCGTCGCGCACTCGTGCACGTCGACCCGGTGGCGGCGCATCGAGCGGACCACGACCAACAATTAGGTTCGGACTACGCACCCTCTTCCTCCCTATCCTGCTTGTGCTCGTCTTGGTTGGCGGGCCGATCATTGCGCTACTCACCGATGCACGTTGGTTTGAATCTCTCGGCGCAGGGGCCCTCTACTGGCAGCGATTACAGCTCCAGGGCGGACTTTTTGTGGGCGGAACACTTGCTGCACTTGCGCTCCTCATGGCCAGCCTTCTTGTGGCTGGCTTCATCGCCCGCCGCCTCGGTGGCGAACCATCCAACTCGGGCACGTCACGGGAACCTCGCACCCCGCTCATGGATGACCGCGGCAACCTGCAGTCCGACGGGATCGTCGATGCGCTCCGCGGCCTACTTGGTGCCGATGGGGATGGCGCGGCCCGCAGCGCTGGCGCCACGATCGGTAACGGCGCTTTGCGAATCGGTGCTGTGGTGATCGCGCTGCTCATTGGCGCACAAGTTGCAGCCAATTGGCAGCAGCTTGCGCTCTGGCAGAACGCTGTTCCGTACGCCGCTGATGGCTCAGCCGTTGATCCGATCTTTGGCCGTGACATCTCGTTCTACCTCTTCAGCCTTCCAGTTCTGCGCCTCGCGCAAGGTCTGGGGATCCTCCTGCTCGGCGGCGCAACGGTGCTCGCCGCGTTGCGCTACCTCCCAGCGATCGGCGCCCGGGGACTCGGCGGCGTCGGTACCCTGCCACGACTCCACCTTGCCCTCTTGGTTGGTGGAATCTTGCTCGTCACCGCCTACGGCTATCAGCTCGACAAGCTTGACCTTGTCTACTCACAGAACGGCGTTGCAACGGGCGTTTCGTACACCGATGCCACTGCGCGCATCCCCGGTCTTGACGCACTGACGGTGATCGCCGCACTTGCCGCCGCCTTCTTGGTGGGCGCCGCAGTAACGCGTTCAACCTGGCCACTCGTGCTCACCGTCACCGTTTGGTTCGGTGCCTCGGCCGTACTCACTGGCATCTATCCAGAATTTGTCCAGCGCTTCCAGGTGACGCCGAACGAGTACGCGCTCGAGGAGCCGTATATCGCCAACAACATCCGAATGACGAGGTTGGCCTTCGGTCTCGATGGCTGGACCGAACGCCAATACGACGGCTCTGCGGAACTCACGACTGCAGCTATTGCTGACAACGCCGAGTCGTTCGCCGACGCTCGTCTCTGGGACTACCGTCCGCTGCAGGCGACACTTGATCAGCTTCAGACCGTGCGCCAGTACTACAACTTCTCGGATGTCGATGTTGACCGCTACATGATTGACGGGAAGCAGCGGCTGGTGATGCTCTCGGCGCGAGAGTTGAACCCACAGCGCGCCCTGCAGTCGGCCACCTGGGTGAATCGTCGCATCGCCTTTACGCACGGAATCGGCGTAGCCATGGTCCCCGTCGCCGGTGTGGCTAGTGGTGGACTTCCGCAGCTGATCATTCGCGATATCCCACCAGTCTCGAGCGGTGGCGCTCCCGTAGTGAGCGAGCCGCGCATCTACTTCGGCGAACTCGATGATGACTGGGTCATCGTTGGCGCCAAGACCGACGAGTTCGACTACCCGGTTGGTGACGATGCCAGCGGTTCGGGAAACTCAGGTGATGCGACCACGAAGTGGAGCGGCACCTCGGGAATCTCGCTGAACACCTTCTTCGACCGACTCCTCTTTGCCGCGCGACTCGGCGACCTGAACCTGCTGATCAGCGACCAGATCACCGCTGACAGCCAGCTGCTCTGGCGCCGCACCATCAGCGAGCGCGTCTCGGCCCTCGCACCATTCGTGACCTGGGACTCCGATCCGTACCTCGTGATTCGTGAAGATGGCGGGCTGAGCTACGTCGTTGATGGCTACACCACCAGCGACCACTTCCCGAACGCCAACGCGGCGGAGGGGAGCAACGTCAACTACCTCCGCAATAGCGTGAAGGCGACGGTTGACCTCTATACGGGCGAAACGGCGCTCTACCTGGCTGATGCCAAGGATCCGATCGCCCTTGCTTGGTCGAAGGTCTTCCCGGGGCTCCTTCGCCCACTCGACACGATGCCGGCCGATCTGCGCGCGCACCTTCGGGTCGGCGCGGGCGGGTTTGACATCACCACGCGTGTCTACGCCACGTACCACGTGACCGACCCGCAGACCTTCTACCGTCAAGACGACGTGTGGACCGTCCCTGAGTCGGCGGCCGGATCGCAGTCACTCCCAGGGGAGTCGTACTACGTACGGGTTCGTCTACCAGGGGAGACCGGCACAGAGTTCACCTTGATTCAACCGCTCGTGCCCACGAGCCGACCGAACATGATCGCCTGGATTGCAGCGCGCAACGATGGCGATTCGTATGGTCAGATTGTGAGCTATCGCTTCCCAAAGGACACCTCGGTCTTCGGTCCAAGTCAGGTTGGTGCTCGTATCGATGCAGACCCAATCATCTCGGCGCAGACAACGCTCTGGGATCAATCGGGTTCAACCGTTACGCGCGGCAATCTCATTGTGACGCCGATTGGCGGCACTGTCGTCTACTTGCAGCCGGTCTATCTGCAGTCAACGTCAAGCTCGTTCCCAGAGTTCCAGAAGATCGTCGCCGCAACCTCGACGAAGGTGGTGTGGGGGAACACGCTCTCTGAGGCGTTGAATCTCCTCGTTGGCGGCGGCGTCATTGATCCGGGTGGCGGAACGAATCCGACCGATATTGCGGGACTCGTCTCAAAGGCCTCAACGCTCTTTGCTCAGGCACAGACCGCGCTGAAGGCTGGCGACTTCGCAACGTACGGCGTGCGCATCAGTGAGCTGCAGGCGGT
>CAIJIA010000074.1 GCA_903820655.1 uncultured Chloroflexota bacterium | reverse complement strand
GTTCTACGGGCCACATGCGGGTCTCCTCTACGGAAAGCTGCCGCTCCTCGAGCGCTTCGGTCGCTATAAGGTGCGCCCCGCGCACGACCTCTGGGAGACGGGCACCCCAAGCTTTGAGGGGATGGCCGGCACCACCGCCGCCATCGACCACCTCGCCTGGATCGGCCGCGAGTTCGGGCATGCCGGCGCCCCAACCCCCCTCACCGGCCGCCGCGCCGAGATTCGTGCGGGGCTGCAGGCGATCACCCTCTACGAGCGAGCGCTGATCGTGCACCTGCTCGACCGACTCGCCGAAATTCCAGGGGTAAAGGTCTACGGCATCACCGACCGCGATCAGCTTGATCACCGCACCTCAATCGTCTCGTTCACGATGGAGTGGGCCACGCCAACCGAAGCGGCAACACATCTCGGCGCCGACGGCATTCAGGTGTGGGACGGTGACTTCTACGCCGTGAATCCCGTTGCAGCACTCGGCCTCACCGAGCGCGGTGGCCTGCTGCGCGTTGGGCTCATGTCGTACAACACCACCGAAGAGGTCGACCGACTCGTTGCCTCACTCAAAGAACTGGCGAAGGCGAGCGGAGTACACATCAGCTGATGCGCGCGCCGCTCATTCTCATTACCGTCGCCGATCATGATGAGCCAGGCGATGTCGCACCAATCCACCTGATCAACGCGCGGTACGCCGATGGCGTCCGGCGCGCCGGCGGCATCCCGATTCTGATGAGCGCGAACGCCAACGAGGAGCAACGCGCAACCGCATTTGCCACGATGGATGGCCTACTCCTTTCGGGTGGTGCCGACATTGATCCTGCGCGATACAACGAGCCAATTGATGGCGCCATTGGGATTGAGCCGGCGCGCGATGCGCTGGAGTGGGCGGCACTTGATGCCGCCGATCGCCGTGGCATTCCGGTGTTTGGCATCTGTCGTGGATTGCAGTTCTTGAATGTGCACCGCGGCGGTTCGCTGCTGCAGCATGTTGAGGGGCAGGTTGGTGCGGCGTATCCGGCAACGCCAGCGCTCTCACATCCGCTCGACGTGCAGGGCGGCAGCAAGCTGGCGCAGATCCTCGGCGATCGCACCACACCACTCGCGGTGAACAGTTATCACCATCAGGCGGTGAGCCCAGAGCGACTCGCGCCGACACTGCGTGCTTCAGCATTCACCGACTCGCCGCGCGGCACCCTTGTTGAAGGGCTCGAGGAGCCAGGCGAACGATTCGTGCTCGGCGTGCAGTGTCACCCTGAGCGCACCGAGAGCAGCCCCGCCGACCTGGAGCGTGTCTGGGCAGCATTCATCGAGGCAGCTCGGCCGCGCTAAACCTGAGGGGTACTCCCAACTGGGGGTGGAGTGGCACAATCTGAGCCATGAGCAGCCATCCGCCTGAGGGCGACACCGACTTCCAGAAGAGCGATCGGAGCGCCCGACTCCTGCGCACCCTGCGCTATGTCGAGGCCTCCGGTGAGGCGGGGATCCGACCCGAGGACCTCGCCAAGAAGCTCGGCGTTAGCCGCCGCACCGCCTATCGCGACCTGCAGGCGCTCGAAGCAAGCGTCGGCGTGCCGGTGTGGAACAACCTTGGCCGATGGGGCGTCTCACAAGAGGGGCTCCTGCCAGAACTGCGCTTCAGTAAAGACGAGGCGATCTCCGTCGTGCTTGCCGCGCGACTCCTCGCAAAGTTCTCAACCGGCTACGACCCTGAACTTGGCGCGGCACTGATGAAGCTCGGCAGCCTGCTCGAGAATCCGTTGCGCAGTGCCGTGGAGCGCACGGTGACGCAGCTAAGCCAACTCACCACCGACAGCGAGGCACGCGATCGACTCCGCCTCCTCACCACCGCGTGGGTCACCGGTCGTATTGTTGAGTTTGACTACGCCGCGGCCTGGAGTAATCCGGGGAGCAGCCGACGGGCGCGCGTGCATCCGTACCTGATGGAGCCATCAGCGGCAACGCACACTACCTATCTCATTGGCCACGACGAGACGCGCAACGCACTGCGAACATTCCGTGTCGATCGCATCAGCAATGTGCGCATCACCACCGCAACGTTCGAGTTGCCAAAAGATGTGGAGTTGGAGCGGACTCTCGCCTCGGCATGGGACATCGTTGCCGACCAGCCGCTTGAAGAGATCGTGATTCGCTTTAGCAAAGAGTCGGCCGCCCGCGCCAAAGAGACGCGCTGGCATCCGTCACAAACCATTGAGGAGCAGCCCGACGGTTCACTCATCTGGCGTGCACGCGTCTCTGGACTCCTTGAGATTCGCTCGTGGGTACTCACGTGGGGCGAGGGCGCCGAGGTGCTTCGCCCCGATGCGTTGCGCGACGATATGGCGCGCACGCATAGTGCCGCCGCTGCGCGATACGGCACCACAGCAAAGCCGAACGCGTAGCCATGGACGCGGAGCAGTTCAAGGCGGTCAACCTAATCAGCGACCCGATCCACGGCTATATCGAGCTCACCAAGCGCCTCACCGCCGAGGGGGCGGCCGCCACGGGCCACGCTCAGGAAGAGGCTGCCGAAGAGGATCTGCTTGACAGCCCTTGGCTCCAGCGCCTGCGCCGCATCAGCCAACTACAGAGCGCCCGCTGGGTCTTCCCCACCGCCGAACATAGCCGCTTCTCGCATGGCCTCGGCGTGATGCATGAGGCGGGCCTCTGGGCGCGGCACCTCTACCCGTCACTCGCGACACGACTAACAAGCGACGGAACACCGCCCCCAAGTGAAGGACTCGTTGTCGAAACGCTCCGCGTTGCCGGCCTGCTGCACGACGTTGGCCACGGACCTTTCGCGCACTTCTTCGACCACGCGGTGCTTGAAGCCTTCCCCGCCCCAACAGATCCGCGCCGACCGAAGGGGAAGCGCCTCGCGCATGAAGATCTCTCCGCGCTGATCATTGAGCGCGAGCTTGCCCCGATCATTACAAAGCTGCGTCGTGCGCCCGGGGACTCCGCGGCTCGCGATGCCTTCGCGAAAACAGAGTCCATTGACCCGCGCTGGGTCAGCTTCCTGATTTCAAAGCCACCGCTCGAAGATGCATCCGTTCCCACCTGGGTGCGCATCATGCAGCCGCTCCTCTCGGGCGTCTTCACTGTCGACAACCTCGACTACGTGCGACGCGACTCCTACATGACTGGCGTGCGCACTGCGGCGGTCGATGTGGAGCGCCTTCGTCACTACAGCTTCATTGGCGCGCGCGGCCTCACGCTGTACGAACCAGCAGTTGGCGCTCTTGAATCATTCCTCGGCGCGCGGCAGTTCCTCTATCAGCAGGTCTACCTGCATCGCACGGTGCGCGGCATTGACCTCGACATGAAGGAGGCGTTTGCGCCAGGAATCCGCGCGATCTTCGGCGACACCTCGCCCGCCGACGATCTTGCCGCCTACCTAGAGCTCGATGAGTACACCCTGCTGCATCAGGCGGCCCGCTGGTCGCGCGGGCAAGATCTCTCGCCGAACCCGCAACCGAAAGATGGCACCGTCACCCCTGCCGCGGCCGACGCCTGGCGCGCCGTGCTCTTCCGCAGCCCCCGCTGGCAGATGGAGGAGGAGCTCCGCGCCGATTATTTCGACGAATCGGTGCCCAAGAGCTTCGAGTCGGAGCTTGGCTCCCCCATCCCTGGGGAGGTTGAGATCGATGTCGCCTACTGCGACCCCCGGCACGTGGAGGGCGACGCCGCCGACCGCCTTTTGGCGGTCGAGGGGCCCAACGGCCGAGAGGGGCGCCCGATCTCCAGCCTATTACTGAAACTACCTCTGTATTCCGTGGTTGCTAGGCGCTACCGTCGCAGGTAAGGGGCCGCCCAACCCTCAGTAGAGGATTGCCTCCCCCTAAAAGGGAGGTGCCCGCCATGAGCCACCAGTCACACACCGCAACTCCACGAGGGACCCGCCGCACGATCTTCTTGATCGCGATGCTGGCAGCAGCCCTACTCGCGCCGAGCGCATCAGCAGCAAACCGACACAAGGTGTTGCCGATCGGCATGCGCCCGATCGAGAGCAAGGTGCTCCTCCGCGGCGCTGACAAGAACGGCACCCTCCATCTCATCGTTACCTTGCGCACCCCAGGCCTGGGCGCACCGCACTCGGCTGGTGGCGCGGCGCAACCACTCGCCCTCCAGGGCGCACAAATTAGCGAGCGCATCAGCGCACGCGCAGCAATCACCGCTCTTGGCGGCACGGTGAACGCTGAATACCGCTACCTCTTCAACGGACTTCGCATCCACATTCCTGCCTCACAGCTCGAGGCGCTACGTGCGAACCCACACGTTGCCGACGTGCAGCTCGTAACCCGCTACAAGCGAATGACCGTAACCGGCGGCGCAGTAAGCGGCCGTGGTGGTGCAACACCATCGAATGCTGGCGCAGCAACCGAGGTTCAGGCGAAGAACGTCTGGGCGCAGACCTTAACGTCGAAGGCCGGCACCGGCTACGGCGTGAAGGTTGCTGTGATTGACACGGGCATTGACTACACCCATGACGACTTTGTACGCAACGGTGATGTCACCTTCCCAACCGCGAAGGTAATCGCTGGCTACGACCTTGTCGGTGATGACTACGCGCCTGGCGAGGGTGGCCTCGCTGAACTACCACAGCCAGACAGCGATCCAAAGGACTGCACGATCGCTCAGGGTGGCGGCCACGGCACGCACGTCGCAGGCACCATTGCCGGCTACGGCATCAAGGCGAATGGCGACACATACGGCATTGCTTCTACAGAGCGATACACGAGCACGCTCAACACTTCCACGTTCATCCTTGCTCCAGGAATGGCCCCACTCGCCTCGCTGATCGCAGTGCGCGTCTTCGGCTGCGATGGCGCAACCGAGCTCGCCGCGGACGGCATTGAGAAGGCGGTCGCCCTTGGGGCGAACGTCATCAACCTCTCCCTTGGCTCGCCGTACGGCATCAAGGGTGGGGCTGAGCAGGCCGCGATCAACGCCGCCGAGAAGGCGGGCGTGACCGTAGTCATTGCCGCAGGAAACGAGGGGTCTGAGCCCTTCTTGGTCGGCTCCCCATCCACAGAGGATGGAGCGATCTCGGTTGCCGCGCTTGACGACCGAGCATCGTATCCAGGAGCAACCGTTGCGATTCGCACTGGTGGCGTCAATTACACCGATGTCACGTCAGGTGGAACTGCTGTGGCATTCCTGAACACGAATGTCTTTGCTCTTGGAGATTCGTATCTGGGAAATCCAATCCTTAAAGTCCTACACACGACTGCATCAGCGCAATACGAAACTGACTACACCCTTGACGGCTATGCGCTCGGATGTCCCGCCGTTGGCACGGATGGTACGGTCTACACGCAAGATTGGAATACGGGTGCTGATTTCACCGGCGACATCGTTGTGATTCGTCGTGGCGATTGCACCTTCGCTGAAAAGGTAGCGGCCATGTTGGCAAAGGGGGCCGAGGGCGTCATTATCCTCCAGAAGAAGAGCGTGCTTGATGGTGGCGACCAAACGTCGTATCCACCGTTCCAAGGCCCAGATACCCCAACAACCGAGATTCCAGTACTCATGGCAAATGGTGTCGCCGAGGCAGCGCTCTCCGCACGCATTGATGGTGAGCTCACGTGGATTAAGCCACTTGCCGCCGGTGTTGCAAACCCGAGCTATCACACCGTCGCAGACTTCTCTTCAGGTGGACCGCGCTGGGGCGACCTTGCGCTGAAGCCTGAGATCGCTGCACCGGGTGTCGACATCGTGTCGGCAGCCTCAGGGAGCGGAGATGGCGTTGCCTGGTTCAGCGGCACCTCGATGGCGACCCCGGTGGTTGCTGGCGTGGCGGCACTGGTCAAGCAGGCCAATCCGAAGTGGACCCCTGCGCTGATCAAGTCAGCGCTCATTGATACCGCTAAGTCCGTCGGCAGCAACGTCTTGCTCCGCTCCGTCGGCGCTGGTCGAGTCAATGCCCTCAACGCCGTCAAGGCGAAGGTCACGATTGATGCAGGCCCGAACGCCACGATGAGCTTCGGCATGGTCTACGGTGACGCAGCCGCGACCCTCACGAAAAGCCAGAAGTTCATCGTAAAGAACAATGGCACCACCACGGCGAACTATAAGTTTGCTGTTGCGGCTGCTGCCGGGTTCACGATTCCGAGCGGCGTCACAGTGAAGATCTATAACGGATCCTCGCTAGTGAAGAACACAACAATCATTAGCTTGGGCGCGGGGAAGTCGAAAACCCTCACGGTCAAGCTGGTAGCGACCGTTGCGGCGCAACGCAATTTCGAGACCTGGGGGAACAGCTCACTCAACGTCATCATTACGGGCACATCAAGTGGCAAGCCGTCGCTGCGGCTGCCGGTGTTTGCCATGTTCCAGCACGTCGAAAAGTTTACTTTTGCGGCTTCGGCCGGGGCAACCCGCCACGATCTCAGCTACTCCCTGACGACTGGGGCCCAAGACGCGAACGCAGCTAACGGAACGTCTCAAAGCCGGGAAATCTATCCATATGTCTGGTTGGCTCGCGATGGTCGCGAACGCATCGGCAATGGAGCCGACATCAAGAACATTGGTGTAAACGCAGTAGATATTCCTGATGGCTCTCTCGGAGCAGGCACAGGCTGGTGGGAAACCGCCGCGGCGGGAAAGTTTGAGATGGTAATCACCAGCTGGGATCTAATGTCCAATCCTGCATTGAACGAGTGGGATATTGAACTCGACACGAACGATGACGGTGTCGGCGATCAGGTCATCGTGCTTGCCGATGCGGGTCTGGTGAACACTGGCTCTGCCGATGGAACCCTTGGTTGTTTCTACGTCGATACCCTCAATTGGATCACCGGGGGGGCGGGCCAGATTTACGACTTTGTGGATTTGGGGGAGTGCGAAACTTACGTGAATCCTGTTACATCAGTGGTTTGGTTCTCAATCAATTCAGGCTGGCTCTGGGGTGACAACGAAGGCCCGAATTTCAGAGTGACGAGCTACAACGGCGGCGGCTGGGATGCAGACTCGTCGGGGAGTGATTGGCTCTACGTCGATCTTGATCAGGTCGCCTTGGCTGCAAATGGCCAGTTCGTTACAGATATTGAGGTTGCCGCCAGTACGGTGTCCGATTCGGAGGTGGAGTGGCTCCCCTCGTTCTCAAGCGCGAGTGGAGCAGGAACAGGGGTGGGCAAAGATGGAACGACACTGAGCCTTGGGTGGTTCTTCTGGAATGAGTTCAATGCGGGAGCAAGTTCAGAGATCTACGAGGTCCTGATCCCGCCCGCTGAGTAACACGCAGTCGCGCTCGCGGAGCGCAACGGGGCGTCACCTCGAAAGGGGTGGCGTCCCGTTCTTTTTGCGAGGTGAACGGGACGGTTTAGCGGTTCGCCCGTAGCCAGGCGAGCACAAGCGACATCGAGCGGCAGTCGGCGGCGTTGTATTCGGTGCCAGAACGGAAGTAGTCGTAGTCGGCGAGGCGCTTCCCTTCGGTGGCGGCGCGAGCATCGGCGGTGTACGCCGCGGCCATTGCGCCCATGCCGTCGGCTGGGCCATCGCCCCACGACACATCAATGAGTCCCTCGGCACGCATCGCCTTGGCAATGTCTTTTAGGCCGAAGCCATAGGCGCCACGCACGCTGACCGGCACCTTGTAGACCAGCTCATCGAATGCATCGAACCAGCCGATCTCGTCGGGGAGCGACCAGGTTGGGTGACGACCGGCGGCGGAGTCGGCAGCGGTGAAGAGCAGGTTTCGCTCGGCGGGTGACCAGTGCACGATGCGCGTCGCCTCCCAGGTGAGGTTGAGCGACGTGCGCCAGGCGCCCATAAAGGCGACCCAGGCGTCGAGTACGGCGCGCTCCGATGCGGCGTTCAGCCGATCGCCGCTCCACTGCCCGAAGGCCGGGAACCACGATGAATCTTCGGCGCGCGGCGCGAAGAGGCGCTCCCCTACGTTGGCGCCAGCCGCGGTAGCGGCGGCAATCTCAGCGGTGGTTGGCTCGCGGCCATCAATCGACACGAGGCAGCCGATCTGGAAGATACACGTGGCACCGCCAACGCTCGGTAGTTTAGTGAAGTCGTCGTTGAGGTTTCCTGAGTTCTCAAAGTCCACATGGAACTCAATGCGCGCAGGGGTGCGCCAGTGCGCATCGTCACGCAGCTCGATGGTCGCCGGAAGCACCTTCTCGTTTGCAGCAGCGGATGCGGACACGTAGTTGGCTGCGAGCACAGCGGCGAGTCGTCGCGGTCGAGCGTCACCGGTGACGCCAAGGCGATCAGGCGAGAGGCCTGGCTCGTCGCGGCGCTTGATGCCAGCGGCAATGGCGGCGTCGCGTAGATCGGGGCCGACGCCCGGAAGGTAGGTGAGCTCGCCGATCTCGCGGGCGATCTTGCGCTTCGCCTCGCTCCACGGCTGATCTTGATCGGCGTTCATGTTCGGGTAGAGCTCTGGTCGCGTTGGTCGCGGCAGGGCGTCCCAGGTGGCACCGTCGCGGCGCACGGTGCGGATCCACTCCAGCGCGCGGCCC
>CAIJIA010000073.1 GCA_903820655.1 uncultured Chloroflexota bacterium | reverse complement strand
GACGAGGTCAACGCACGGCGACCAGCAGATAAGCAGCTGCTGATTCCGGAGGTTGACTACCGGCTCTGGAAGACGTATCACGCGACGCACTATCCGCACCATCTGACGCGCACGATCATGTACTAGCGGTGGCGAAGAAGCCACGCAGCGCACGTTCGCTGCCATTTGCCGATGTCCTCTCGCAAGAGGGCGCGCTCATAACATCACTCGGTGGTCTAGTTGCGCGCGCACCAGTGGCCATGGTGCCGATTGGACTCATTGCAATCGGTAGCGGCCCGCTGCACTCCTACGCGGTTGGTGGCGCTGCTGCCGGTGCCTTCTCTATTGCAAACGCGGTCGGTGCGACGCTGATCGGTCGCGCTGCAGATGAGCAAGGCCATCGGCCAACCCTCATTCGTGCGACCGCCGTGATGGTCGTTGCCGCAGCGGCGATCACCGCCGTGGCACTTGCGGCGCCAGAGGCTTTTCTACTGATTGCAGCGTCGGCACTCTTCGGGGCTGCAACACCGAACATTGGGTCCATCATTCGCGCGCGTTGGACCGCTGTGGTGCAGAGCGGGCCGCTTCGACTCCGTGCCATGGCACTCGAGTCGGTGAACGATGAGGTGAACTTCCTGATCGGTCCACCACTTGCGTCGCTCCTAATTGTGCAGGGGCTGCTGTGGGGGCCCGTTGCAGCTGCCGCACTCCTTTCACTGATTGGTCTCATTGCCGTGCTGTCGCAGCGAAGATGGGAGCCGGCGCTGCACGCACCCGATGCGGCGGGCATGGCTGGGGCGATTCGAGAGAATGGCTTGCTGATTGTGAGCGCTGCTGGGATCGGCTCCATTCTCGGTGCGAGCCAGGTGTTGCTCCTTGGGTACTGTGCCGCCATCGGTGCGGCTGCGGGTATTGCGCTCGCGCTCGGGTTGAACTCGGGAGCTAGCCTTGTTGGCGCGATTACCATCGGCGCGAAGAGTGATTGGCGCTGGTCAGCAGAGCGGCGATTTGCCGTGGCAGCAATCTTCTTCGCACTGGTGACGATCCCAACGGCGTTCGTTGACGGCTACCTGCCCTACCTGATTGTCACGACGATCGCGGGCTTCGGCATCGCGCCAATGTTCATCCAGATAAATGCGGTAATCGCAGAGCGAGCTGGGGGCTCGGCGCGCAGTGGCGCCTTTGCCCTCATCGGTGGTGGCGTCGTGTTCGGCATCTCCGCCGGATCGGCGATCGGTGGTGTAGCGATCGATGCGGCCGGGGCGTCGGACGCACGCCTGATTCTGATCCCGCTGGCTCTCTTAATGGTGCTCCCGATCCTGCTGGGAGCTCAGCGCGCCGAGAAACGCCCGACCCGCTCCGCAAAGCGCTGAAGGAAGGCTTCGCCGTCGCCTGCAATGGCGACGCGGCTGTTCGCTGGGGTGTTGGTGCGGCCCCGCACATCCACGAGAAGGTCGCCCTGCGTTATCCCTTCGCGTGTCTCAACGGCGCTCGGCGCGCTAACGATCGTCGCAAGCGCTGCATCAAGCGCAACCGCAACAGTGAAGGCGTCGTGAATGTGCGACCCCTCGATCTCGTCGTACTGCAGGTGGAACTCGTCGTAGAAACGCAGCGCCTCGTCGATCAGGCGTAAGACCGGATTGAGCGTGGCATCGCCACGCTGCGCGCCAGCACGGCCCGCTGCGGCAACGAGTGCCGCCCAGTGTGGTGGTCGAATGAGCGCCGACTCAGTGGCATCCAGTGGCAGGATCAGTGCCGGTCGACCCGCTGCCGCACAGGCACGAATCACCTCGTCGAGGGCCTCAGGATCGCACCAGGCGTTCCACTCGCTGCGGGCACCAGTATTCCCTGGAGTGGTGACGGCGCCGGTCATCAACACCACATCGTGCAGCAGCGCTGGCAGCTCGGGATCGATTCGGAACGCAGCGGCGATGTTCGTTGCTGGCGCGCAGCCGATGATCGTCACGGCACCAGGATGGCGACGCACCTCGGCAACAATGCGCGCGGCGGCGGCGTTCGTACCGTCGGTGGAAGGCGTGCTGAGCGCGCGTGATGGTGCAGGAAGAACGGCGTAGCCGAGACCGGTTGGTCCGTGCGTCTCTGGTGTAGTGACGAGCGCCTTCACGAGCGGCGTACG
>CAIJIA010000072.1 GCA_903820655.1 uncultured Chloroflexota bacterium | reverse complement strand
CTCACCCAGGCCTCCATCGACGACGAGCAGAACTTCACCGCACTCAAGGAGTCGATCGCCAAGGAGGGGGAGCAGAAGAAGGCCGACCTGAAGGCGCTCGCCGAGGGCGAAGTCGGTGCACTGCGAGCCAACGCCAAGACCTCAGCGCAGAGCCGCAAGGAAGAGATCGCCAAGGAGAAGAAGGCGCTCCTCAGCCTGAAGGCATTCCAACTGCTTCCAGAAATCGGCCGTGAGGACGAGCTCGACAGCTTCCGTACCCTCGACGCCAAGTTCGGTAGCGAGCGTCCACGCGGCGCGCGCATCTTCCGCGCCGGCATGGGTGCCGAGGCGGTCCGCGAACTCATTGAGCGCATGGACCTTGATGCCGAAGCGAAGGAGCTCGCCGTTGAGGTGCGCAACACCGCCGGCATGCGCCGCAAGAAGGCGATCAAGCGACTCCGCCTCCTCGAGGCCTTCCGACGCTCAGGCGCACGACCAGAGTGGATGATCATGTCGGTCCTTCCGGTGATCCCACCAGACCTGCGCCCAATGGTGCAGCTCGACGGTGGCCGTTTCGCCACCTCCGACCTGAACGACCTCTACCGCCGCGTCATCAACCGCAACAACCGACTCAAGCGCCTCATCGAGCTTGGCGCCCCTGAAATCATCGTGCGCAACGAGAAGCGCATGCTCCAGGAGGCGGTCGACGCCCTCATCGACAACGGCCGACGTGGACGCGCCATCTCCGGCACCGGCAATCACCGACTCAAGTCACTCAGCGACATGCTCAAGGGGAAGCAGGGGCGATTCCGCCAGAACCTCCTCGGCAAGCGCGTCGACTATTCGGGCCGCTCCGTCATCGTGGTGGGCCCAGAGTTGAAGTTGCACGAGTGCGGCATTCCAAAGAAGATGGCGCTCGAACTCTTCAAGCCATTCGTCATGCGTCAGCTTGTTGAGCTCGGCCATGCGCACAACATCAAGAGCGCCAAGCGCCTCACCGAGCGCGCCACCGACGTGGTGTGGGAGGTGCTCGCCGACGTGATCAAGGATCACCCAGTGCTGCTCAACCGCGCCCCAACCCTGCACCGACTCGGCATCCAGGCATTCATGCCGGTGCTCGTCGAGGGTTCGGCAATCCGCATTCATCCGCTCGTTTGTACGGCGTTCAACGCCGACTTCGACGGCGACCAGATGGCGGTCCACGTGCCGCTCTCCGAGGCGGCGCAGCAGGAGGCACGCGAGCTGATGCTCTCGTCGAACAACCTCTTGTCGCCAGCCGACGGCTCGCCAATCGTTTCGCCGACCCAGGACATGGTGCTCGGCTGCTTCTACCTCACGCAGGAGACGGCCCTCGCCGACGGCGCCAAGCGACGCCGCTTCTCTGACGAGACCGAAGCGCTCCTTGCGTATGACCTCGGTCAGATCGCCATCCACGCACCGATCGACGTGGTCGCCAAGGTGTGGGACGAGAAGAGCGAGGGGCTCGTTGAGCAGCGCATCGAGACCACCATTGGTCGCGTCAAGTTCAACGAGATCCTTCCAGACCGACTCCGTTTCGTGAACCGCTCGCTGGCGCGCGCCGATCTTCGCGAGTTGATCAGCCGCTCGTTCCAGCTGCTCGGCAAGGTTGAGACTGCACTCCTCGCCGACGGCATCAAGCGCGTCGGATTCGAGGCGGCAACCCGCGGTGGTATGACGATCTCCGTCTTCGACATCGCCATGGCGCAGGGGAAGAAGGCGATCATCGCCGAGGCCGACAAGGATGTCGCCAAGGTTGATGGCCAGTACACCCAGGGCCTCATCACCGACGAGGAGCGTTACAAGAACGTGATCCGCGTCTGGCAGAAGGCCACCGGCGACATCGGCACCGCCATGATGGAGGAGCTCAATACGAAGGAGGGTGGTCGCGATCCACAGTTCCACCCACTCCTCATGATGACGAACTCCGGTGCCCGTGGAAACAAGGGCAACATCGGCCAGCTCGGCGCAATGCGTGGCCTCATGGCCGATCCGTCGGGCCGCATCATCGACGTTCCCGTGAAGTCAAACTTCCGCGAAGGTATGACCGTGCTCGAGTACTTCATCTCCACGCACGGTGCGCGCAAGGGTCTGGCCGACACGGCGCTCCGAACCGCAGACTCCGGCTACCTCACGCGTCGTCTCGTTGACGTTGCGCAAGACGTCATCGTGCGCATTGAGGATTGCGGTACCGCAGAGGCGACGCACATCACACTCGCCGATACGGCCGACGTAACGGGCACCGAGTGGCCAATCGCCGCTGACCATCCCGACATGAAGGAGCTGCGTGGCACATTCGCGCGCCGACTCCTCGGCCGCATTGCAGCGGAAGAGATCAAGTTGGATGCAAGCCACTCCATCATGCGCGGCGAAGAGATCAACGAGGCATATTCGCTGAGCATTGCCGCTGCCACAAAGGTTGAGGTTGTTGCCGTACGCTCGCCACTCTCCTGCGTCGCCCCTGCTGGCGTCTGCCAGGCCTGCTACGGCCGCAACCTTGCCACGGGCAAGCTCATTGAGATGGGCGAGTCGGTCGGCATCATGGCGGCACAGTCGATCGGCGAGCCGGGCACGCAGCTCACCATGCGAACGTTCCACACCGGCGGCGTCGCCGGGCTCGACATCACCGCCGGTTTGCCACGCGTCGAAGAGCTCTTCGAGGCCCGCAAGCCGAAGGGTAAGGCCGAGATCAGCCGCATCGATGGCGTCGTCGAAGTGATCCGCAGCGATGCGGGCACGATTGTCGAAGTCACTCACAGCGAGAAGTATGAGATTGAGCTCGACCTGCCGATCGATGGAGCGCTGACCGTACGCGAGGGTGACCTCGTCGAGGCTGGCCAGCTCATCGGTACCTCGGCAACGACGGGTGACCTCACCGCTCCGGTGAAGGGCCTCCTCGTCAAGTCAAAGGACGGCCTGGTGATTCGCGCCGAAGACGTCGTCCCAGCATCGAAGTATCCAATCCCGCACAACGCCAAGCTCTTGGTGAAGAGCGGCGACCGCGTTCGCGCGGGCGACCCGCTCACCGATGGCCCACTCGACCCACAGGAGCTTCTCGAAGTCCGTGGCCGAGCCGAGGTACAGAACTACCTCGTCAAGGAGGTCCAGAAGGTTTACCGAAGCCAGGGTGTAACAATCTCCGACAAGCACATCGAGATCATCGTCCGCCAGCTCCTGCGTAAGGTGCGGGTCGACAACCCAGGCGACACCCACATGCTCCCAACGGAGCTTGCCGACCGTCTGGCCTTCGAGCGCGAGAACGCCCGAGTCCTCGCCGAGGGCGGCGAGCCGGCAACCGCGGCCCCGCAGCTCCTGGGTGTAACAAAGGCATCCCTGAACACGGAGAGCTTCCTTGCGGCAGCCTCCTTCCAGGAGACGACCCGCGTGCTCACCGAGGCGGCGATCACCGGTGCCCGCGACTACCTCGTGGGGCTCAAGGAGAACGTCATCATCGGCAAGCTCATCCCAGCCGGTACTGGTGCCCCAGACAAGGTTGCCGCCCGCAAGGAGGCTGAGAAGCTTCGTGCTGCAGCTGCCCTGGCCGGTGGTGACCTGCCAACCGACTTCGGCAAGGACGACTTCAACGTCTTCCTCGAGTCCGAAGAGGGTGGGGCGAGCCAGGACGACGTCTCCCAGCTGGTGGCCCTCCTCACTGAGGAGAAGCCGGCAGCCGAGGGCGAAACCGAGGCAAACCCCTTCTTGGCGGACGCCGCCGAGGCCCCAAAGGGCGACGAGGGGGGAGCCTAAGGGCGAAGCTCAGCCGTCCCGCAAGGGGGTGCTTTGACACCTTTCGTGCTTGACTGCTACGCTCCGCGACCGTGCACAAAGGGCGTAAGTGCCCTGACATCACGCCTGTAGTGGAATCGAATAGAGAAGGAGCGCGCGTACACCGTGCCTACGATTAGTCAGCTCGTTCGAAAGGGTCGCAAGCCGAAGGTCTCGAAGATCAAGGCTTCTGCGTTCCGCAAGAACTGGAACGGCATTAAGCAGCGTCAGGAGTCCGCAGAGGGCGCCCCGATGAAGCGTGGTGTCTGCTTGATCGTACGCACCATGACCCCGAAGAAGCCGAACTCCGCTCTTCGAAAGATCGCACGCGTGAAGCTCACCAACCAGATGGAAGTCACCGCCTACATCCCAGGCATTGGCCACAACCTCCAGGAGCACAGCGTTGTGCTCGTTCGTGGCGGCCGCGTGAAGGACCTTCCGTCGGTGAAGTACCACATCGTTCGCGGCGCACTCGATGCCGCCGGTGTGAAGGATCGCAAGCAGAGCCGATCAAAGTATGGCGCGAAGGCTGAACAAGCCGTCGCCAAGAAGAAGTAAGCGATGCCACGCCGTACAACGGTCCCACGCAAGCTTAAGTACGAAGTTGTTCCGCTGAACAAAACCGTTGACCGCTTTGTGGTCAAGGTGATGTTGAGCGGCAAGCGCGGACTCGCAGAGCGCATCCTTCGCGAAGCGCTTGCACGTGTTGAGTCGCAGGCAAACCGCCCAGGCCTTGAAGTTCTTGACCTTGCCCTGCGCAATGCAACGCCACTCATCGAAGTGAAGCCGCGCCGCGTTGGTGGCGCCACCTACCAGGTACCAGTGGAGATTCGCGGCGAGCGCCGCTTGAGCCTCGGCGTACGCTGGTTGGTGCAGGCTGCACGCAAGCGCAACGGCAAGAGCATGTCTGACAAGCTCGCCGCTGAGTTTCTTGATGCATCGAACAACCTCGGCGCAGCAGTGAAGCGACGCGAAGAGACCCACAAGATGGCGGAGGCGAACAAGGCCTTCAGCCACTTCCGGTTCTAGGGGCGAGAGATGGCACGAGCAACGTCGCTCCTTCGAACGCGAAACATCGGCATCATTGCGCACATTGACGCCGGTAAGACCACGGTCACCGAGCGCATCCTCTTCTACACCAAGAAGATCCATAAGATCGGCGAGGTCCACGAGGGCGCCGCAACGATGGACTGGATGGAGCAGGAGCAGGAGCGCGGCATCACCATTACCGCTGCCGCCACGACCTGCGCCTGGAAGGATCACGTCATCAACATCATCGATACGCCCGGGCACGTGGACTTCACCGTTGAGGTGGAGCGCTCGCTCCGCGTCCTCGACGGCGCGGTCGTCATCTTCGACGGCGTTGCCGGCGTAGAGCCACAGTCCGAAACCGTCTGGCGTCAGGCTGACCGTCACGCCGTCCCACGCTTCTGCTTTATCAACAAGCTTGACCGCACCGGTGCCGACTTCTGGCGCTGCTTCGACATGATCAAGGACCGCCTCGGCGCAAACGCCGTCCCACTGCAGCTCCCAATCGGCCTCGAAGATAAGTTCGAAGGCGTCATCGACCTGATCGCCATGGAAGAGATCGTCTACCTCGACGACAAGGGCGAGAAGAGCGAGCGCCGACCGATTCGCGCCGAACTCAAGGCTGATGCCGACAAGTGGCACGCCTTCATGCTCGACCAGGCGGCCGGCCAGACCGACGCATTGACCGAGGTCTACCTGGAGACGGGCACCCTGAGCCCTGAGCAGGTCCGCGAGGGGATCCGTGTCGGCACCCTCGGCTACAAGATCGTCCCAGTTCTCACTGGCTCAGCCCTGAAGAACAAGGGCGTCCAGCCAATGCT
>CAIJIA010000071.1 GCA_903820655.1 uncultured Chloroflexota bacterium | reverse complement strand
GGTCTTCTCGTTATACGACTTCGTGAACTCGACGATGTTGATGCCGTGAGGCCCGAGGGCCGTACCGACAGGTGGCGCTGGAGTTGCCCCACCCGCGGGGAGCTGCAGCGTGACGGTTGCGCGGATCTTCTGTGCCATGGTGCGCTCCTCTCTACTTCCGGATTACAGCTTCGATACTTGGAGCAGGTCGAGTTCCACTGGCGTCTCGCGCCCGAAGATCGAGACCAACACCTTGACCTTGCTTCGCTCTGGGTCGATATCTTCGACCGTTCCAACGAAGTCTGAGAACGGTCCGTCGTTGACGCGAACGGACTGACCCTTGACGAAGGCAACCTTGACCGTTGGCGCCTGGCCCACGCCGAGCTGACGCAAGATCTGCTTCACCTCGGTCTCTGTGAGCGGCACTGGGTCGGCCTTCATACCAGGGATGGCAGAGCCGCCGACGAAGCTCGTAACGCCCGGCGTGTTGCGCACGACGTACCAGCTCTCCGGCTCCATGATCATGTCGACGAGCACATAGCCCGGGTAGATCTTCTTCTGCACGGTCGTACGCACGCCGCTGCGGATGACGATCTCGTCTTCCATCGGCACGACGACCTGGAAGATGCGGTCTGACATGTCCATTGATTCGATGCGGTGTTCCAGGTTCGCCTTCACCTTGTTCTCAAAGCCTGAGTAGGTGTGGATGGCGTACCAGTGTCGCTTCGCCGTTGGCGCCGGCTTCTCAGCGGCGGCGCTTCCGGTCTCGGGGCTCAGTGCATCAGTCACAGATTTCTCCTCGTCCAGTCTCTCAGGCGGGGTTGATCAGCTTGAGGATTTCGGTAAAGAGCAGGTCCCAGAAGGCGATGTAGAAGCCCACGACCAGCGACGCGACGAAGACGAGCAGGGTCAGCACGCGGACCTGTGCGCTCGTTGGCCAGGCCACCTTGCGCAGTTCCGAGATTGCCTCCGAGAAGAACTTTCGGATTCGCTTCACGCTCGTTTGCTCCTTCGCTTCACTTCTCTCCCTCTGCGGCCGTAGCCGAGAGGCTGGCAGGGGCGGCCGGACTCGAACCGACAACAACCGGTTTTGGAGACCGGGACTCTACCAATTGAGCTACGCCCCTACTGATGCTCTCCTTGCTCCTGACCTACTTCGTCTCGCGATGCATGCGCTGCACGCGACATCGCGGGCAGTACTTCATCAACTCGAGGCGATTCGGATCATTGCGCTTGTTCTTACGCGTCGTGTACGTGCGCTCCTTGCACTCAGTGCACGCGAGTTGCAGTGTGGGTCGGTTTTCTGCCTTTGCCATCTGCTACTCGGTAATCTTCGTGATCGAGCCGGCGCCAACGGTGCGGCCGCCTTCGCGAATCGCGAAGCGCTGACCAACCTCGATGGCGATCGGGGTGATGAGCTCAACCGTCATCTCGACGTTGTCGCCCGGCATGATCATCTCGGCGCCCGCTGGGAGGCCGATCGACCCGGTGACGTCGGTCGTGCGCAGGTAGAACTGCGGACGGTAGCCGTTGTAGAACGGCGTGTGACGGCCGCCCTCGTCCTTGGTGAGGACGTAGACCTCGGCGTTGAACTTGGTGTGCGGGGTGACGGAGCCCGACTTGGCCAAGACCTGGCCGCGCTGGATCTCCTCGCGCTCGATGCCGCGGAGCAGGAGCCCCGTGTTATCGCCGGCACGACCCTCATCCAAGAGCTTCTTGAACATCTCGACGCCGGTGACGACGATCTTGCGGGTGGCGGTGATGCCGACCAGCTCGACCTCGTCGCCGACCTTGACGATGCCGCGCTCGATGCGGCCCGTGGCGACGGTACCGCGACCCTTGATGCCGAAGACGTCTTCGACCGGCATCAGGAACGGCTTGTCGACTTCGCGGGTTGGCGTTGGGATGTACGAGTCAACCGCATCCATCAGCGCCTGGATCGGCGCGTAGGCTGGGTTGCTGGCATCGTCTGGGGCCTCGAGGGCCTTCAG
>CAIJIA010000070.1 GCA_903820655.1 uncultured Chloroflexota bacterium | reverse complement strand
GCGAATCAGGCGCTGATCTCCAGCGGGAATGCGCGGTGGTGTCGGCGGCGTGGCGACGGTGCGCAGCACCTTCCCAACAACCGGCGCGCTGGGTTGCTGATCGAGCGGCAGCTCAAGCTGCTCTGTCGTGTTGCGTCGCTCTCCATCCCGGAGCGTCATGCGGGCCGCCCCGCCGGAGCCTTCGATGCTGGGCAGAGCTCGCGGTACGAGCAGTAGGTGCAGGTCATCAACTCTGGCTTTGGATCCATGACGCCGCCGAGGATCCCCTCCGCTGCAACCACGATCAGCTCGCGCGCCTTAAGAATGCGCTTCGGCTCTACCGGCACCGTGGCAACGCGGCCGGTGTCGAGGAAACGCAGGCTCACCTCGTCAGGGAGGCGCCCCGTTGCAGCGCGCCAGGCCAGCGCGTAGAGCTGCAGCTGCAGTGACTCTTTCGCCCGCTTACGACTTGCGTCGTCATCATCGCGCCCGCCCGTCTTGTAATCGCTGACCACCACCCACTCATCGTCGCCGAGTGGGAGGGTTGGGCGCACGACGTCGCCTGGTACATCAATGGTTGGGATCGGCGCACTGCGACCTTCGGGCGGGAGCGCCTGCACATCGACGCGATCCCAACGGCCGCGAATCTTGTGGCCACCGAGTTCAAACGAGAAGTCTTTCTCAACATAGGCCGGTGCGTGGCCAGTCGCAATCTCCTCACTGCGGAACCGTGCGATCGCCTCCTGTGCCGCCGTATGGCGCGCCTCTTCATGGCTGCGTGAAAGGAATCCGGCGCTCTGCCAGCTGCGCTCAAGGGCGGCGTAGAGCTCGTCGAGTTGCGGTGGGGCGCCCACCATCTGCCCACGATGGAACTCGGCAACGGCGGCATGCATTGCGGCACCGTAGGTTGCAGAGTGATGCGGTGGCAACGGGATGCGGAGACGTTGCTGATAGTGGTAGCGCAGTGGACAGGCAATGAAGGCCTCGATCGCCGTGAAGCTCAACGTGAGTGGCGCGCTCTCTCCCGCCCCAGGTTCACGTACGGGGAGAACCGGGAGTGGTGGGGCGACGATCGCGAGGCCATCAATTTTCGAGGTCGGCTCACCGGTGAGCGGGAACTCCTCGAGTTGCTCTCGACTAAGGTCGAGCGCCTCGGCAACAAATCGGCTGACCTTACGCGGTCGTACGCCGCCACTGCTCCGTTCTGCTGCAGTAAGTGCTAAGCGCTCGCACGCCCTGGTGAGCGCGACATAGGCGAGGCGTCGCTCTTCGCGTAGCGCCTCTTCATCCGCCTCGGTTGGCCCATCTGGCGCGCGAGGGTCGCGCGGCACCACATCGTCGGAGCCGCCAAGTTCTGCAGCGAGCGCGAGACGCGGTGGTCGACCTTTGGCTGGGAAGCGCCCCTCAACGAGGTTCGCGGCGAAGACAACGGGGAACTCCAGCCCCTTCGCCTGGTGGATGGTGAGGAGCGCGACCGCATCAAGGTCGGGATCAACATCGGCGGCCGATGGGTCATCCCCCGCCTCACCGAGCTCCTCGAGATAGCGCACCAGAAATGGGGCGCGATCAAGTTCCAGGAGTCGGCTGCGGGAGCGCACCACATCGAAGAGGCGCCCGATGTTGCGAATTCGCTCATCGGACTCTGGCGTTGCTTCGCGGGTGAGCTCGGCGAGCAGGCCCGACTCACGGAGCCAGCGATAGAGCACCTCGCCGCTCGTGCGCTCCACGCTCTCTTGCACCACGCCAGCGAGGCGTTCCAAGAGCCGTTCAGTAGCCTCATGCCCCGCCCCAACCGTTGCAAGGCTCTCGCGCAGCGAGGCGTGGTCGCGACGCGACTTGCCGACGGCGGCGGCCAGGATCGTGGGTGGCACCTTGAAGCGCGACTCTGCGGCGATAAGGAAGAGTGGTGCCGCAGCATCTGGGTCGGCCGCATGGCGCAGGCCCGCCAAAAGTAGGCGCACCTCAGGGCGATCGTAGAGACCGGCAGCGCCGCTTGAGCGCCACGGAATGCCGAGCATATTGAGGCTGCGCCCGACCTCCACGCTGTCGACGTTCGCGCGCACGAGCACCGCATGATCGCGGGCTCGTCGCCCACCCGCGATAGAGTCGCGGATCTCCGCGGCAATCCAATCGGCCTCGTTCGCCGTCGTCCGGAATCGGCGGAAGGTGACCGGAGGCGCATCGCCGGGCATCCCCTCTGGGGTGAGCTCCTTTGAGATGCCGAGGCGAACTTCAAGTCGATGCGGGTCGTTGAAGCGAATCAGACGTCGCGCGGCGGTGAGCACGGAGCCCGTGCTGCGGTAGTTCTTCGTCAAGACCACCTTGCTCGCGTCGGGATACCGCTCAGTGAAGTTCAGAATGTTGCTGATCGCTGCCCCACGGAAGCGATAGATCGACTGGTCGTCATCACCAACAACGGTGAGATTGCGCCGCCCATCCGAGAGAAGATCCACCAGCGCCCCCTGCAGTCGGTTCGTATCTTGGTACTCATCCACCAAGATCCAGCGATGCTGCTCCCGCGCACGTGCGGCCACAAGGGGGTCGTCGCGGAGCAGCTCATAGGCGCGCAGCACTTGATCGCCAAAGTCGAGCAGACCACGCTCGTTCAAGATCGTGCGATAGGTACGCAACGCTGCGCTGAGCTCCCCATGCTCCGTGGCGAGCAGATCTACCGCATCGGCATACGAGGCAAGCTTCCGCTGCAGATCAAGATCCGCAGTTGTTGCTGCGGCGTTTCGCGCTTCGCCCGCCCGTGCCTGAAGGTCTGCCGCGAAGGTCTGAATCTCATCGGGACCGAGTGCCTCATCCTTGGCGCGCGAGAAGTAGCCAGCGATGTCACCGAGGAAGCGCGTCGGGTCACCGAGTGGCAGAAATCGCTTGAGGCCAAGTTCAAAGAGATGCTCGCGAAGGAGTAGAACGACTTCGGCGCGCCCCAGCACCCGCAACTCGCCGGAGAGGCCGAGCCGATGTGCATTGGCACGGAGCAGCTCATCGCCAAATGCGTGGAAGGTTTTGATTGGGGTTGTGGCGTAGCCATAGGGAACGAGTCGGTCGACGCGCCCTTGCATCTCCTCCGCCGCACGCTCCGTAAAGGTGAGTGCCAGGATCTCTTCCGGTTCGGCGCGCTTTTCGGCGATGAGCCAGGCCACGCGCCGCGTGATGACTTGCGTCTTCCCTGTGCCCGCACCGGCGACGACGAGGAGTGGCCCTTCGCCGTGTGTGACGGCGGCGTACTGCTCGTCGTTTAGATCATCGACAAGGTGGGCGATCGTTGGCGTTGGTGCCGTGGGGCGCTTCGGCGTAATCCCTGACCAGACCGGGATCTGCGATCCACCTTCGCGCTCGCCCGCACCTGAGGCGCGCGACGTCACCGTTGTGGAGCGCTGTAGGCGGGCTGCGCCAAGGCGGCAGCGATTGCCGCCGACTCCTCTTCGCCCAGGGTCCCCTCGCCCCGACCCTCAATGACACGCTTCACGTAGATGCGTGTCCCAACTCGCGCATGTAGCGACGTAATCACCACGCCGCTCCCCGTCGCATCAAGCAGCGCAAGGGCAGAGCTCTGGCCGCCGCCGACATCCTCGAAGGCCTGGAACTGGATGAGGCCCATGCGACTCAGTGCGCCAGGAGCGGCCGCTTCAAGGGCGGTGAGGCGCGTCCCCGCGACCTGCGATGAAGTCCCCTGCTGGGCAACCCGCTCAAGCACCTGGGCGAATCGCTGCTCGGCGGTCAGTGCCTCACTCCCCGAGACCAGCGCCGCGTAGTCCGCGCGCAGGCGACGGAGGTTGCGAATCGAGATCAGGGCGATGAGGAGGGCGAGCAGGGCAACGAGCACCCCCGCGACACCGATTGCAAGGAGCACTTGGCTATCCACGGCTGCATCCTATCAGCCCCCGCCGCCCCCTCGACCTGGGTCAGGTATCCTCTGCCAACGATCCTGTAAGGAGGAGTTATGGCTAAACGAGAGAAGCGCTTCCGCCCTGACCAGCGCCCGAAGCTGAAGTCGCATGCTGACGCGCCCAAGCGTGGACTCACCCCTGCCGAGGAGGCCGCTGCGGCCGCCTATGAGGCGACGCTTGTCACCCCGAAGAGCACCGTGATTACGGGCACCTCTGCACCAATTGGTAGCCGGGCCGCGTCGACACAGCGACTCACCGCCGAGATCGCCGAAGAGATGCCAGTCGTACGACGCGACCTTCGCCGAATCTTGCTGACCTACGGCGCAATGCTCGCACTGCTCGCCGCGATCTGGTTCGTCGCGACCACCACCGGCTTCGTCGCCGCCTAGTTCCCGCTCGCACCCCTCGCCACGCGAGGGATCAACGCACCTACAACGCGCGCCCAATCGCTGCGCCAAGCAGCGCGCACAGGGCACCGAGCGCGACAGAACCCACCGCGTAGGCTGCCGCACTCACCGTATCCCCCGCCGTAATCAGACGTGAGAGCTGCAGGGAGAGCGCGGAGAAGGTCGTGAACCCTCCCAAGAGACCAGTGATGAGGAGTGGCCGCAACTCTGACGGCACCATGGAGCGCTCGACGATCAGGGTTACCAGGAGCCCAGCGAGCAGGGAGCCGACCAGGTTGATTGTGAGGGTGCCGTACTCCGTAAGCCAACCTGCTCGCGCAACAGCCTGATCCATTAGTGCGCGCGCCACAGCGCCGAACGCGCCGCCGAGGGCAACGAGCAGCAGCTCCACGCCGCTCATGGTGCCAAGACCTCGTCCATGAAGCTGCGACTCTTCGGTTCCGCGCCAAAGAGGAGATGCACCGCACCGCGCAGCGCCCAGCTCACCTCACGTTGGGGGGCAGGCGGCAGCGTGAGTGCAACGAGCTCCTCTGGCGCAAAGCGTCGCAGCGCTCGCATCAGTCGCAACGCGTCGCTGGAGAACGCTCCTCCCAGTGAATGTGATGCACAACGGATGCCCGCCCCCTCCTCATCCCAGCGGAGGGCCTCGCCCGCAACGGGAGCCCGTCCGCACGCAAGGCAGACGTCAAGCTCTGGGCCCTGCCCCGAGGCGTCAAGGAGCGCCAGCTCAGCCCAGCGCGCTACGAGCGCATCTGGTGCGCCGGACTCCAAGAGATCCCACGCGTGAAGGAGTAGCTCATAGAGTTCGGGCTCGGGCTGCTCATCGCTCGTTCCGCGTTCAACCAACTCTGCGACGTACCAGGCGACTGCTGCGCTGCCAAGTCGGCTGCGCAGGCCGAGCCAGACTCGCACGCTGCGCACCTGGGTCACGGTATCGAAGGTTTTCCCCGTGATCAGGGCAAGGTCAAGCTCGGCGAAGGGCTCCACCCCGCCGCCCAGTCGACTCGTCGGCTTGCGGACCCCCTTGGCGATCGCCTTGAACTTGCCGCGTGTCGCGGAGAGGAGGGTGAGCACGCGATCGGCTTCGCCGAGGCGGAAACGGGAGGTGACGACGGCCAGCGACGTAGTGCTTTGACGTGCAGGCATGATGTGCAGGGTAGCATTGACCTACAACCGCGCCGCGTTCAAACGCGCCGGGCAAGAGGTAAGGGGGACGCGTGAGCGAACAGCAGCAAGGGGCGGGGGGCGACCTGCTTAGCCTAAACCTCGACGAACTAGTCGCCGCGACCGATCGCACCATCCTTGATCTGCTCACCGAATGGGAGGAGCCGATTACGGCCCCCATGTACGAACAGATTCGCTATCACTTGGGCTACGCCGATCCTGCAGCGCGACCTGGGAAGCGCATGCGCCCCCTCCTCGGCCTCCTCACCTATGCCTCAATCTCACCAGACTGGGAGCGCGCACTCCCCGGTGCCGCAGCGGTAGAACTCGGACACAACTTCTCACTCGTGCACGATGACATTGAAGATGGTGACGCCGAGCGACGTGGCCGTCCAACACTCTGGGTTCGCGATGGCGTCCCTCAGGCAATCAACACGGGCGATGCGCTCTTCACGATTAGCCGCGTCGCGCTACACCACCTCACAACCCTCGGCTTCTCTGACACCAAGGTGCTCCGCCTCATGAAGCTCTACGACGAGACCTGCCTGCGCCTCTGCGAGGGGCAATTCATTGACATCGCCGCAAGTGCACGCACAGAGATGCAAAGCGTTGAGCACTACTTTGAAATGATCGGCCGCAAGACCGCAGCGCTTATCTCAGGCTCGGTAGAGTCCGGAGCGATCCTCGCGAGCGACGACGAAGAGGTGATCCGTCGTTTCCGAAACTTCGGCTGGGCTCTCGGACTCGCCTTCCAGATCAATGACGACCTCCTCGGCATCTGGGGCGACGAGGCGGCCACAGGGAAAGAGGCCTCCGATCTCGCCCGTCACAAGAAGACGCTCCCCGTACTCCACGCCATGGAGCAGGCAAGCCCCGCCGATCGCGCGGTGCTCACCAACCTCTACGCCGAGACGAACCCGGGCGCCGAGTCAGTCGCCGCAGGCCTGCAGGTGCTGGAGCGCACCGGGTCACGTGAGTACACACGCATGCAGGCGCAAGAGTGGCGCGCTAAGGCGATCAGTGAGATTCGCACTCTCTCGCAGCTCAACCCACGCGCCGTGGCGAAACTTGAAGAGATTATTGACCGGGTGATCTCCGCCTAATCGGCGACGGGCTTCGCGGCCCCCGCGTCCCAGATCACGCGTACCTTGCCGACGCGGCGGCCGGTCACCTTGATGACGGTGATTGCAAATGG
>CAIJIA010000069.1 GCA_903820655.1 uncultured Chloroflexota bacterium | reverse complement strand
GATAGGCGATCAAGCCGTAGCAGGTGGCGTGCGCCTTGTTGAACCCGTAGTTCGCGAACGGCTCAAAGGCTTCAAACACCTTGTCAATGGTGGCACGGGCAACACCACGTTCGGCAGCGCTGGTGATGAACTCTTGCTTCAAGCCGGCGAGGACGTCCTCCTTCTTCTTGCGCACCGCGTACCCCAGGGTGTCGGCCTTCGGCCCCGAAAAGCCGCCGAGTGCTGAAGCTGCGGCCATGATGTCCTCCTGGTAGACGAAGACGCCGTACGTTCGCTTAAGGAACGGCTCCAGCAGCGGATGCAGATAGGTCACCGCCTCCTGACCGTGCTTGCGGCGGATGTAGGTCGGAATGTTCGCCATCGGGCCCGGTCGATAGAGGGCAACCATGGCGGCTAGGTCATAGACGCTGGTCGGGCGCAGCTCCTTGATGTACCGACGCATCCCGGGCGACTCGAGCTGGAAGACGCCAGTAGTTTCGCCTGAGGCGAGGAGCGCAAACGTCTTCGCGTCGTCCAGCGGAATGGAGTCAAGGTCAATCTCAATGCCACGCGTCTCTCGAATTCGATCCACCGCCGTGCGGAGAATTGTCAGGTTGGCCAGGCCGAGGAAGTCAAACTTCAGCAGGCCGAGTGCCTCAACACCGTGCATCTCAATCTGCGTCATGACACCTTCGGAGTTCGTCGCGCGCTGGAGGGCCATGATCTCGGTCAACGGCTCGCGACTGATTACGACGCCCGCCGCGTGGGTCGACGCATTGCGAACCACCCCCTCCAGCTGCTCGGCGAGACCGATGAGCTGCCCGTACTCCGTGCCGTCGGCGTAGGCGGCAAACTCAGGCGATTTGCGCGCGTCCTCGAGGCTGATGTTTAGGAGGGCCGGCACCGATTTGGCGATGCGATCAACCTCGCTGTAGCTCTTTCCAAGCACCCGACCGACGTCGCGAATCGAGGCGCGCGCCGCCATCGTGCCGAAGGTGATGATCTGGGCAACGCGGTCTTCCCCATACTTTTGCGAGACATAGCGAATGACCTCATCACGTCGCCCATCCTCGAAGTCGATATCGATATCCGGCATCGTGACGCGGTCTTGGTTCAAGAAGCGCTCAAACGGTAGTTCGTAGTGCAGCGGGTCTACCGGAGTGATGCCAAGTGCGTAGGTGACGATGGATCCTGGGGCGCTCCCTCGGCAGGTGGTGGCGATCCCCTGCTCGCGCGCAAAGCGCACGAAGTCGGCCACGATGAGGAAGTAGGCGGCGTACCCCATCTTGATGATGACGTTGAGCTCGTATTCGAGCCGTGCGCGTGCGGCATCGCTCGGCGTGCCGAACCGGCGCACGAGCCCCCTCTCAGCCTCCTTGGTGAGCCACGTTTCAACGGTCTCACCAGCTGGGACCTCAATGTCTGGAACGCGCGTTGTGCCGAGTTCGAGGTTGAAGTCCACCATCTCCGCAATGAGCCGCGTGTTCTTGAGGAGCTCGGGCCGGTCAGGGAAGAGCGCCGCCATCTGCTCTGGTGACTTCAAGTAGAAATCGCCGGAGCCGAACTTCATGCGTCCTGGTGTCTCGAGGTTGCTCGCCGTACCGATGCAGAGGAGCACGTCGTGCGCATCGCGCTGATCGGCGCGCACGTAGTGGAGATCGTTGGTCAGCACCAGCGGGAGGCCGACTTCGGGGGCGAGGCGGAAGAGCTGCTCGTTCAGGCGACGCTGTTCGGGGAGTCCGTGATCCTGCACCTCGAGGAAGAAGCGACCCTTCCCGAAGATTTCGCCGTACTTTCCCGCGAGGGCACGCGCATGTTCCCAATCATCAACCTCGAGTGCTCGAGCGATCTCGCCGTTCAAGCATCCCGAGAGCCCAACGAGCCCCTCTGCATGTCGTGCTAGATGCTCGTGGTCGGTACGTGGCTTGTAGTAGAGCCCATCAAGATGGGCGTCGGTCACGAGCCGACAGAGATTGCGATAGCCCGTTCCGCTGGTCGCGAGGGCGATGAGGTGGAACGGCTGCTGGTCGGCCTTCCCCTCCTTGTCGCGCATGCCGCGCCGAGCGACGTAGGTTTCGACGCCGATGATCGGCTTGATGCCGTGCTGCTTCGCCGCCTGGACGAACTGGACCGAGCCGTAGAGGGCGCCGTGGTCGGTGAGGGCAATGGAGTCCATCCCCAGGCGCTTCGTCTCCTCCATCAGCGCCTCCAGGTTGCTCATGCCGTCGAGCAGGCTGAACTCGCTGTGGACGTGGAGGTGCGTAAAGTCAGGCTTGGCGCTCACGTGGGGCAGTCTAGCGATCGGCGTACTATCCCCCTATGGATGAGCAGGAACGCGCACGACTACGGGCAGCCATTGAGGCCGCCGAAGGGGGCGCCCCAGATCCCGCCGCAGCCGACGCGCTCATGCGCCGCATGCTGACGGAGAGTCGCACCATTGCGGTCGTTGGCGCTTCTCCCCGCCCAGACCGCCCCTCCCACGGCGTCCTGCGCACGCTCGCCACCGCCGGCTGGCAGATCCTCCCGGTCAACCCTATGCCTGAGGCACTGCGCGACGGGGTCGCGGGTCTCCCCTGCTTCCCAACGCTGAATGCCGCTGCCGCTTCACTTCCAGCTGGCGAACGAATTGACCTCGTTGATGTGTTCCGACGTTCCGAGGAGTGCGAGGCGATTGCACGCGTGGCCGTCGCGATTGGCGCGAGCGGACTCTGGCTTCAGCTCGGCGTGATCAGCCCCGCCGCTGCGCAGATCGCGAACGAGGCATCGATGCTGTTCGTACAAGACCGTTGCCCCGCCATCGAGATGCCGCGACTCGGCATTTCTGGCCCAAACACCCGAGCCTCGGCATGACCACCAACTGGGTAGCGCTCCTACCTGCAGAGACCACAGAGCGCATGTCAAAAATCTGGATCCCCGTTGGGCTCCCTGGATTCTCGGGTGCCGAGAAGGCCCGCTGGAACACGCTCCTCAGCGAACGCTACGGCGCAGATGGCTGGAGGATCTCCCATGTCGTGCGCGGCAAGATCGTTCCGCGGTCGGTCGCAATCCTCGAGTACGAAGAGGCATACCGTCGCTATCTTCGCGAACGTCCTGAACTGGTGAACTTCTTGGTGGAGGCGTGCGGGAACGTGTACGACGACAATCCGTCCAACGTATTCGACGATGATTACGAGCAGCCACACACCGCCATGAACCACTACCAGGACATTTCAGTACGGCGCGTCATCGCAGAACTGGTAGACGATCCCGCGTGGCCAACGGTGACCGCAACTCAGGTGGAATCCGTTGATCTGCTTGACTTCGGGACAGGTGAGCGGGTCACCGCACCGCGCGCCAGCGGCTTCCGCGGCGACGGGTTGCTGCAGATCCGTGATCCCCTCTCCCCCGGATACATGCTCAACCCCGCGGTCGTACCCGCCCACGATCCGGCGCTCATCACCACGATTCCTGGGCGACGTGAGTGGTATCACGACGAAGGGTGTGGACACCTCTCCATTGAAGCCTTCTGGCAGTCGAGCAAAGTCGTGGAGGTACGCCTAGATCGGTTCCTCGCATCTGGCGACACACGATCCACGCCACTCGCAGGACTGTGACCAGCATCCTCTTCGGCACCGCGAGTCGGGATCGCTATCTCGAGAGTGGCCGCACCCTCCCAGGTGGAGGAGTGTTGAACATGGCGTACCACTGGGCGGCTGCCGGGAAAGCGTTCCTCCTACAGACACGAATCGGTTCGTCAGATCAGGACCTCATCGTGCCCTTTCTTGAACGCAATGGAATTCCGCATCTACCCGCTTCGCTCGTTGCTCCAGGTGAAAGCTCGTCAATTGACATTCGCATCGGGGAAGACCGCCAACCGCAGATGGACAACTACATCGATGGGGTATGGGAGGTGGTGCACTGCACCGCCGAAGAGTTGGCTTCGCTTGCCGCCGCCACCCATTGGCATACCGTCCTCGTTGAAGGAGCAATTGCTGAACTTGAGCGGCTCACAGCGGCCGGACACCTTGCGCATGTGCAGGTCAGTGCGGATTTTCTTGGGTTCCGTCACTACACGCCTGAACGATTCCGCGACACGCTGGCGCACATCGATCTCGCCTTTATCGGCTGGCAAGGTGCACGAGAGGATGCGTCACTCGCAGAGGTGCGGCGCTCCGTTCTCGACGCGCAGAAGTTGGCGGTCGTGACTCTTGGAGCACAAGGTGTTCTGGTCGTTGACGGCGAGAACCAAACGGAAGCGTTCTACCCCACCGTGGCGGTTCCAGTGGCGGGGAGCACCATTGGGTGTGGGGATGCCTTTATTGCAGCGTTCTTATCGGCGCACCAGGCTGGTGCTTCCTTGGGCGATTCGGTCGCAACTGGTCAGGCGGCCGGAGCTGCAGCAACAGCGTGGAGCCTCCCCCTTCCAGACGAGGCGTACGAAGGCTAGGTAAGCAGGGCCAGTAAGACCCCTGCGACCGATGCAATCCCGACGCCCGCCAGTCGGCGTAGGCGATTGGCGATGAGCTCACCCTCAAGTCGATCGGCAAGATCGGGACCGCTCCCTGGTGTTCCACGCCACGCCTCGTAGCGAGTTGCCGCGCCGACGCGGTTCAACCACTCCGTGCGCGCTCGAAGTAGCGGTGGGAGCCGGCGTGCGAGGTAGACGAACCCGGCGATGCCGAGAGCGCCGACAAAGAGTCGAACGAGGTCGAGCATTTAGGCGTCGAGCAGGGCCTTGAAGACCACGCCAAGCTGGGCCGCGTCGCCGCGACCCTTGCTCGCCTTCATCGCCTGGCCAACCAAGAATCCGATCGCCTGCTGCTTCCCCGCCTTCCAGTCGGCGAGGGCCTGTGGATTCGCGGCGAGAACCTCGGCAGCAAGCTCCTGCAGCGCGCCATCGTCGCTGATCTGCCCGAGGCCGCGTTCGGCAATCGCCGCGCGCACATCGAAGCTGCCCCCGAGCAGTTCGGCAAAGAGTTCCTTCCCGGTCGTGCCGTTGATCTCCTTGCGGGAGACCGCACCGATCAGCGCTGCGAACTGCACAGGATCTGGCTCGGCGGCCCCCTCATTGGCGGCGCGGAGATACTCGCCCGTCACCCAGTTAGCGAGGGTCTTCGCATCTATCGATGCGTCTGCTGCGCGCGATGCCTCAAAGAGGGCCGCGGCGCGCGGCTCGCCAACGAGGACGGCTGCATCGTATTCAGAGAGCGCGAGCTGTTCCACATAGCGTGATCGGCGGGCCGATGGGATCTCAGGGATGCTCGCAACAATGCCGGCCAGCCAGGTTGGATCAATGGTGAGCGGCGGGAGGTCGGGTTCAGGGAAGTAGCGGTAATCGTGCGAGTTCTCTTTGGCGCGCATCGTGTAGGTGGTTTCGCTCGACTCATCCCAACCGCGTGTCTCTTGGGTGATGGATCCGCCCGCCTCGAGGATCTCTGCCTGCCGCGCGATTTCGAAGGCGATCGCCTTCTCTACCGAGCGGAAGGAGTTCATGTTCTTCACCTCGGTGCGCGTGCCGAACGGCGCATCCTCACTCGGGCGAATCGAGACATTCGCCTCGACGCGCATCTGCCCGTTCTCCATCTCCGCATCGGCGGCCCCGATCGTGCGCAGCAAGAGTCGAAGCTCTTCGGCGTATCGGCGGGCCGTCTCAGCATCACGAATGTCTGGCTCGGTCACGATCTCTAGGAGTGCGACACCAGAGCGGTTGTAGTCGATGAGGCTGGAGCGCTTCCCATCGCTCCCCTTCTCGTGGCGCAGGCGCGCTGTGTCCTCTTCGAGGTGGGCGCGGCGAATGCGCACGCGGCTCGTTCCGGCGCTGGTGGTCACCTCAATGGTGCCGTGCTCAGCGAGCGGGAAGTCGAGCTGGCTGATCTGGTACCCCTTCGGGAGGTCTGGATAGAAGTAGTTCTTGCGATCCCAGATCGTCGTGGCTGGTGCGGCAGCGCCGATCGCGGCACCCACGGCGAGGACCTTCTCGATGGCCGCCTTGTTCGGCACAGGGAGTGCGCCAGGAAGGCCGAGGCAGGTTGGGCAGGTCTTGCTGTTCGGCAGATCGCCTTCAGCGGGAATTGCGCATGCGCAGAACATCTTCGTCACCGTGCGGAGCTGTACGTGCACCTCGATGCCGATCACTGCATGCCAGGTCATGCCGCCACCCCGCGTGCCTTGGCGACGAAGCGTCCGATGCGCACCAGCGCCTCGCGGAGGCTCTCTTCCGACGTGGCGTAGCAGATGCGCACATGGCCAACACCGCTGGCGCCGAACGAGGAGCCTGGAATCACTGCGACGCGCTCCTCGGTGAGGAGCTGCTCGGCAAACTGCTCGTCGGTGAGCCCCGTTGAGCGAATGTCAGGGAAGGCGTAGAAGGCGCCCTGTGGCGCGCCGGTTGGCAGGTTGAGGGCGGCGAGGCCATCGAGCACGATCGTGCGACGACGCGCGTAGGCCGCACGCATCTCTTCGAGGGCAGGCTCGCCATTCGTCAGCGCCTCGAGCGCTGCATCCTGCGCAATCGTTGGGGCGCTCATGATCGCGTACTGGTGAATCTTGACGAGCCCCGCCACGATCTCCTTCGGCGCGCAAAGGAAGCCGACGCGCCACCCCGTCATGGCGTAGGACTTTGAGAAGCCCCCGATCAAGAT